>JBAVTY010000388.1:0-5093 GCA_049696495.1 Candidatus Nitrosopolaris sp. | reverse complement strand
ATAACACATGCTCCTTTTTAGGGTCTCCGTACTCCGTGTAAAACGTACCCACTCCGTTCACAGTTGTAATGGGCATTTTTATTAAACATCAAAATTAGAGTTCAAGGCTTAATATGTGTGTCTACATACTCTTTTTGATTATTATGGTTGTAATATACTTGCTTGCTCTAACATAAATTCGCTCATTATCTAGATATATTATCGGGACCATAAAATACGGCTACATGCATTTTATTCTTCTTCTCTAGCGATAAGAATTATCATTCAAAGTTTGTTCTACGTAAATCGCAACTAGCTTGTTTGTTTTATTATCATACTTTAGAAAAGCCTGCCAATATTATGACCTCTTACCACCCGCAGTAAAGTCTGTCCTAATGTTTCTAGTATACATTTTAAGAATAGGGTTTTTGCCTGTCCGGGCGGTCCATTTAAGAGTATATGTACTGGCTCTTCTGAGTTTAAGGATCGGAGAAAAGTGCGTTTAACTCCTTCATAGCCTTTACTCCTTTGTATACAGCTATGAAGGCGAGACTCGTTACTTTACCGAGGCCTTTTTTTTGTTTTTCGAGTTCCCGTCATTTATACTTAAAGTATAAAAAGGAAGAATCGCTTCATGCTATGACGTAACGAAATAGGAAGCTACTAGAAAGTTGGAATATAAGGATAAGATACTATACTATATAGATAAATTATCGCTATTAAGGGAAGACTACGCTGAAGCTTTTCAAACCATGAAGGCAGAGTACAGTTACGATTACAGAGATGCGAGAGTCGCAGTTTTTACTAAATGCGTAATCACCATGAATACTGCCTTCATAGGATTCGTTCTGATCAGAGAGGAGCTGCTCGATCCTTTATGGTGGAAAGAGCATATTTCTGAGCTTGATAACACAACCATGGTAACACACATAGAAGATTTTGAAAGGTCCATAAGAAGTGCATTTCTAAATAACTATAGCGTATTAGCTTCTTTAGGACTAGACTAGAATTAGCCATACATACATATACATATATACGCTTGACTGACGTCTTTTGTTGTTACTTCCTAGATTTAGAATAGGTCGACTAAGAACTGCTTATTCTCAATAACGTTCTTTATAGTAATTATCTATTGAACCTACGACACATACAGTACTTGCTTCTATATTCGGAATTTGTCATACTACAGATGCAAATGCAAATGATAGTTACATAAAAACCCGGACTAAAAAATCATGATGGATAGTGACAACAATAACGTTCACGATTAACTGCGAACGTTGCTTCAAACGGAATAACAATAGAATAATATGACAAAACAATGAAATATTACTGAAATTGAACCGCCATCTTTTTCGGATCGAGCGGCACTAACTTTAAAATGTCTTTGATAGGAAATTCGTTGCAGGTTTATTTTTATTTTGAATATCAGCGAGGATGGAAGATCAGTTTAGCGAGATGCAGTCAGTTTTTTCCACACAAATTGACACAAACTGGAGTTTCCAGAGTTGCTGAAGAGGATCAGCCTTATTCATCGAAAATCTTTGTTCTTCTTGCAGTATTCTATTTGATTTAAATGTCACTTCATATTTGCCAATTCATCTTGTGCAGAATGTAGACTATGCTATTCATTGTCAAGGCAAGGTTTTTACAGCAGACAGAGAAAAAAAACGGTTCTAACTATAAATGGACAATACTTGCAATTGTGACCAAATTGAGTAACATATAAATACTTTAATCTCGATTGTCTTGATAACATCCGATCAATCACTTCGAGGATATATTTTGTCTTGGGGAGGATTAGGCTGTCCGTAGTGCAAGTAGTAGGAGAAAAGGAGGAATATGAGATAATTGCCTAACCTGGTAGAAAGAATAAATTCCAAAGTTCTGTTGAAAATTACTCTTCTAGTCATTATCGAAATTATCCTGATTGTTGGCAGTTTTGGTGTGCTTGCATATTTTCAGTCTCAGCAGTCATCATTAGGAAATTCAATCAATACTGCTGGCGCGGACAGATATCTTATTGCTCTTCTTCTATTGCAAACTGAAAAATACTTGGATGGGACTTCGGATGCTTCACATCTAAAAGGTGCTCTTAACAGATTACAGTCAAATATTATAATCCTGAAACAAGGAGGAATGATTTCAGGAGTAGATTCCTATCTCTGGAATGCTGTTAATCGAAATTATAATCTGTACAAAACATCTGTTTCTCAAATATTGACACCATTTCAGCAGGTCAAAGCAACAACTAGATCACCATTAATGACTACAACGAAAGCAATGGACCAATTATCGCTACAGAAACAATTCGAATCAATGGGATCGGATCTAATTACCCCTTCTGATAGATTGGTTGCCCAACTAGCACTACAAACAGATGAGAATTCTAACAATCTAATGCTATTACAAATTTTTTTTGCAATTCTGATTGTTAGTATTTTGATATTAATATTACATCTTGTTGCAAGAATGCTCAAACCGATATTTGATCTGACTCAAGCAACATCTAAAATAAAAAAGGGAAACTTTGATGTATCAGTAAGACAGAAGGGCAGTGACGAGCTCTCAGTTCTTACTGAATCTTTTAATTCCATGACAGCCTCGATGAGGGAACTTATTGAAAACCACGACGATCTGACGAGGAAGATTGAAGCAACAAATGAGGAACTTAAAAAGAAAGATGAATTAAAAAATGAATTCATTAATATAGCAGCTCATGAGTTGCGTGCGCCTATACAGCCAATATTAGGTCTTGCAGAACTTCTTCGGCGTAGGATAAGTGGTAGCGCAGTAGGACGCAGTAATAATGCCAGTAAAGACATAGAACACCTTGATATTATCATTAGAAATGCAAAGAGGTTGCTAAGGCTAGAACAAAACATGTTGGATATGACAAAAATCGAGGACAGGTCTCTAAAGCTAGATAGAGAAAAAATTGATTTAATTGAAAATATACAGCATGTCATTAACGATTTTGACAATGAGTTATCGAAGGAGAAGATTCAGCTTGTATTCACACAACCATCACAAAAAGAACCAATCTTCATTAACGCAGACAAAGTCAGAATAAGTGAGGTTATATCAAATTTGTTAGGTAATGCAATAAAGTTCACCACCAAGGAAGCAGGAAGAAACATTGCAATCAAAGCAGAAAAGAAGGATAGCCAAACAATTGTGAGTATCAAAGATACTGGCGCAGGAATAGACCCGGAAATTAGGCCAAAGCTATTTTCAAAATTTGTTACAAATTCACCTGGAGGTACAGGAATAGGATTATTCATATCTAAAAGTATTGTAGAGGCTCATGGTGGAAGGATATGGGCTGAGAATAATGCCGATGCAAAGGGAGCTACTTTTACGTTTAGTCTACCAATAACTGAACAGATCGCTTCTAGATAAGCATGGATTAGAAATTCTGTATCATCGTACTAACAATCCTGTGTGGTTACTGTTGGCATTAAATGACCAGCATTATCAGCTATTGTCGCAGACGTTATAAAATAATGTCTCAAGCAGTAAGTGTGGCATGGTGATTTTAGATAAGTCGTTAGAAAGGAGAACACACTGCAGCGAAACGAGACGAAAAACAGAGCGAGAACGGGTCTTGCACGTCATGATATGGGCCTATCTACTATTATTGGAAAGGAAAACACTGATTCAAACAGAAATAAAATTAACCTCCCATGCTTCCTACATTGCATCGATTAAGAACTTGGGATTTTAGAACGCAACTTAATAACAGTAGTGATCGGAGTCTTAAAGCTGCATTTAGTGAGCTAGATAGATTGATAAACTTGGGTTATCGGACGCAATAATTGAGAGGACTGCATATATCTATAGAAAAGCTCAGGAAAAACGAATGTTGCATGGTAGATCGATCTCTCCCGTTTTGAGAGCTGCTATATTTATTGCATGCAGAGAAATGGGAGTACCGCGAACGCTAGATGACATAGCAACACTTAGTAACGTTAAACGAAAATCTATCACCAAATATCACACAGAGTTAGTATTTGAACTTCAGATCAAACTCCCAGCTATTGATAGCACGAAATGTATCGGAAGAGTTGCAAACAAAGCCAACATAAGTGAAAAAACAAAACACCAAGCAATTAACCTTATGAATGATGTTGTTAAGCGTGGCGTGTCTGCAGGAAAAGATCCTGTGGGACTTGCAGCAGCTGTCCTACATGCATCATGCGTAAAGACTGGTGAACAAAAGAGTAAGATTGATCTTGCTAATGCAGCGCAGACAACAGACGCAACTATTGGAAAACGAGTTAAGGTTCTAAAGGATTGTTTTGAATTGCATGATTAGTCCTCTTGAAACTGATATAATAGCAAATCATCCGATGTTAATTAGTGCATTCGTAGAATGTATGACATTATATTTATAGTCCAAGTGTGCAGGAAAAGATGCTAGACGTGAGACATATAACCCCTGGTGTCTTCCTATTCATAAACGGCTGCTTGCGTCTAGCCAATATTAAAGAAAAGACACTTGGAATGTACGTATGTTTAAGATGCAGTTCATACCAATCCACTTTGTAGGCTTACATCCGTAGCCTGGGATTGTGGATTTGTCTCTTGTGAAACCCCGTGAAGTAATGCCTGCTCTCCATCGGCTATTCCAAAATTAGTTCTGACTCCATCTAGATGGCGAAGTTCAGCAACCTCTAACATAGATGGCTTACAATAAGAAATATTGTCTGATGTAATCTCTCACAATTCTTATCTTTACACCCAATCCAATCCATATAGGTTTGTACTCGGTATGAATCACCGGACCGTGATTGTCAAGAGAAGCTACCATTCTTTCGTTAATCCATGAATTAGATAAGGATGCGGTGAATATTGTAAAAAATGGACTAGAGTCATGACACCGATCGCATTGGGAAGCCTTTAGAGGCCGCTCTTCCTCATTAACCTCATCTTCGGTTTGGATTCCGTTGAGCTTGAAAAGCGCGTTGTCTACATTTCTACCAGAGAGATGAAATAAGAGTGAAGACGAGGTGATTCAATTCATAGTTTCTGAAATAGAATCTAAAGCTATCCCAATTAGCATAAATTTTCTAACTAATACTTGCAAGGTAATATCTTTTCATCTCCAAAAA
>JBAVTY010000387.1:0-8202 GCA_049696495.1 Candidatus Nitrosopolaris sp. | reverse complement strand
AACATCTTGAGATATTGAAAGAAATTCAGAGAGAAACGCACGGCTTTACTGAATTCGTACCCCTTAGCTTTGTGCATAATGAGGCGCCCATGTATTTTAATGGCGCAATACCTAACATGCGGCCTGGGCCCAGCGGCAATGAAGTGATGAAGATGCATGCAGTTTCACGAATCATGCTAAATGGCTACATAGATAATATTCAAGTCTCATGGGTCAAAGAAGGTGCGAGAATGTCACAAGTGCTGCTTGGGGCTGGCACCAACGATTTGGGCGGCACCCTTATTAATGAAAGCATTTCTACGGCAGCTGGTGCCCAATATGGGCAGCTATTGAAACCCATGCACATACATTCTATAATTAAAGAAGCGGGCAGAATCCCGGTGCAGCGAACGACGCTTTATAGACCAATCAGGACATTCGGTATTGAAACCCAAGAATCTGAATCTATTTTGGATAAAGCCGATCCGAAACAATTTGGTTCTTATCACGAATTAATCAAACTCGACAAATTTAAATTTAAGACTTAAAACTCACAAAATTTCCGATTTGGTGCATTTTTTGAATCCAGATGATATTAGGACTTTTGCGGGGAAGGTTTAAGAATAGTAGCAAAGTATTTTGTGTCTAGATCCGATGACGTCGGCTTCGACCACTTCTACAGTACTCGGTGCAAAATGGCACACGCTGCAGCATAAGGGTGTAGCATTCCCTCCACCCTACCAAGCAAAAGGGTTTAGCATTATTATTGGCGGAACAAGACTATCGCTCAATCCAGCTCAAGAAGAATTAGTTTATGCATGGGCTAAGAAAAAAGACACTCATTATGTCCTAGACCCCATTTTCCAGTCAAACTTTTTGAGTGACCTAAAAAACTTGCTACAGAAGGAATTTCAAACTATTGAGAGCACGGATGTTATTGACTTCTCAGAAGTCTTCCAACTAATAGATCAAGAAAAGAAGATACGTGAGGGCGAGATAGAAAGATTTCG
This sequence comes from Candidatus Nitrosopolaris sp., assembly GCA_049696495.1. Taxonomy (GTDB): domain Archaea; phylum Thermoproteota; class Nitrososphaeria; order Nitrososphaerales; family Nitrososphaeraceae; genus Nitrosopolaris. The sequence goes on along the minus strand of JBAVTY010000387.1, from coordinate 7,213 downwards.
AAACCTTCCCCGTGAGGAGAAACGAAGTTTGACTCTCGCCAAACGTGCGGAAAAAGAAAGACTGAATGCAATTTATGCAAAGGCCATCGTAGATGATATTGAAGTGGATATAGCCAACTGGCTAGTCGAACCGCCTGGGTTATTTATGGGCAGAGGTCAGCATCCTCTGCGAGGTAGATGGAAACCTCGTGTACAAACTCAGGATGTTACGCTTAATCTTGGAGAGGACGCTACCGTTCCCGAAGGAACCTGGCAAAATATCGTTCACGATCATTCTTCAACTTGGCTAGCAACCTGGACTGAGAAATTAACTGGTAAAAGAAAGTACGTGTGGCTACATGACTCGGCTACGCTTAGGCAGCATAACGAGAAAGAAAAATACGATAAAGCCAACAAACTAGGAAAATATATCGATAAAGTGGAAAGAGAAATTATCGATAGAATGCTCAGATCTGTGGAAATTAATCAAAAGAAGATTGCTACTGTCTGTTACCTAATATTCAAGCTTGCTATGAGGGTAGGTGATGAAAAAGATCCAGAAGAGTCTGATACAGTTGGCGCTTCAACATTGAGAGTGGAACATATCAAATTCCCAGAAAGCGATGGACGGAATTTTATAGAGTTCAACTTCTTGGGCAAAGACAGCGTCCCTTGGCAAAAAACACTTTTGGTTGATTCTGAGGATACAAGAGGCCTCTACGATAATCTCAAATTATTCATGGAGGGTAAACTGCCAGGATCTCAGATTTTTGATGGAATCACCTCTAATAAGGTAAATGCGTTCCTACGAATTATTGATCCTAAAAACGTACCTGGATTAACAGCAAAAGTCTTCAGAACCTTTATCACTACAAGAACACTAAAGGAGGCACTAGCCAATTCGCCAGTAGTGGTTCATGAAAAATCATCTGAAGCACAGAAAATCTATGTCGCCAAAATGGCAAATTTGAAAGCAGCTGTTACTTGTAACCACAAAAAAGGCATCGATCCCAATAACCCTACCAGTAAAAAAGCCATAGAAAGATATGAAAATTCAATACTGAAAAAACAAGAAATGATCCAAAAGTTAAGGCGCGATATGGAAGCCAGAAAGTGGAAGACTGACATTCAAAAGGCTAGACTCGAGGAAAGATTAGAAAAGATCGAGATGCAATTAAGACTACAGAAAAATACCCGAGATTACAACCTTGGTACATCTCTACGTAACTATATTGATCCTCGAGTAATGAAAGCTTGGATGGCTTACGTTGGACTTGATTGGAAAAAAATATACACCTCTACACTTCAACGCAAGTTCAAGTGGGTCGAAGACTATAAAATCAGGGAGTTAAAGGCATTCTATCCAACTGCAAAAGAAATGCAAGATAAAGCGCTGGTCGTAGTCCAAGAAGAGAGCTAGCTTACGCGGTACTTAATCAATTTCTTGATCTCTTCGTGTTTTCAGGGATTTGATCGAGAATAAATGCGCGGCATTTGAGAAGGAACTCACAAGGATTCCATCACCAGAATCTACGGTATGATTATTGGTAAAGAGGCTAAAAAAGGGAGGAATTAGTCGAGATCGGAAGGCATGAGGCCAGATTCTGATTCGAAGACACGGGACATTAGTAATATGTATTATTGATGCGCCAAAAAAGCCAATGCTTAATTACCTGCTTCGGTATATTGTGAGACAAAAGAACGATGCCTACCGCGTACGTACTAATCAATTGTGAGGTCGACCATAAAAATGAAGTCATAAACGAGCTAGAACAGTTACCAGGGATATTCGAGACTGCAGCATTGCATGGAGCATATGATATACTTGCAAGATTCAACATGCAAGGCGTTGAAGAGCTGAAAGACACTATAAAGTTGCATCTCAAAAAAATACCTTATATCAAGTCTACCGTTACCCTCATAGCAATTGAAAGCCCCATACAAGAGCCATAATCTTGAAGCTGAGAAATTTCAGCTTAAGAGAAACCATATTTTTTCCAATTCCCATCAACAATTGCCCTTGTTTCTTCGTCTACCTCAGCAACTTGTTGAATTTCTCTGAAATATCCCTCCTCCCTCCACTTCGCAGTAGCATCAATTCCTAATTTCGAACCCAAATTTAATAAAGGTGAGGAAGGATCCAAAGTGTCAGTTGGGGCATTTTCGATTACCATAGTGTCTCGTTTTGGATCGGATCTTGTAGTAACAGCCCATAATACCTCATCTAAATTATGTACGTTGATATCTGCATCGACCACAACAAATATTTTCGTAAGGGAAAGCTGGCCCATCCCCCACAGGCCCATCATTACTTTCTTCGCCTGGCCTGGATATCGTTTCTTTATGGAGATGATTGCGATACCCTGAAACCAACCTGCTGCTGGCATGGCGAAGTCAACTACTTCTGGCTGCAATATCTGGATTAACGGCAAGAACGAACGTTCAATAACTTTCCCGATATATGCATCTTCAAGTATTGGTTTACCAACCACAGTTGCCAAGTATATTGGTTCCTTTCTTCTCATTAAGCCAGTAAGTGTGAAGGTGGGAAAGGGCTCTGGTGGCGTATAATATCCTGTATGATCACCAAATGGACCTTCCATGCGCATGTCGTTAGGATCCACATATCCTTCCAATACAATCTCAGCATTAGCAGGAACTTCCAAATCAATCGTACTGCATTTTACGAGCTTAACTCCTTTCTTTCTCATAATACCTGAGAAGAGGAATTTATCTATCCCTTCTGGAACAGGCGCGACCGCAGTAAGAACAGTCGCCGGATCGGCACCTATAATTACAGCAACTTCAATTGGTTTTCTCTGTTCTTTTGTTATTTCATAATGCAGTGCACTCCGCTTATGTGTCTGCCAATGAATTATGGCCTTTTTGTCGTTAATAATTTGAATTCGATAAACACCTAGATTTCGGATATCCGTCTCCGGGTGTTTTGTGACAGTTAACCCGAAAGTGATAAACTTCCCTGCATCCTTCTGATATGATTTCAAAATTGGCAGAGAATTCAGGTTAGCACCATCTATTTGTACTATCTGCTTGACAGGTCCTGATTCTATCCCCCTCGGACCGTAATCGGAGATTTCTGAGAGTTTAGGTAACATTTTGAGTTTATTTAACATACCTGATGGTAATCTCAGCTTTGTCAGCTCTACGACACGGTCCCCTATCTCTGTAAAATCTTCTATCTCTAAAGCGATTTGCAATCGCTTTAAAGTCCCGAAGGCATTACCAAGGATAGGGATGTCAGAGCCATCTACATTTTCAAAAAAAACTGCTGGCTGCTCTCTTGCATACATCAACCGGCGCATAATTTCTGCGATCTCCAAATTAGGATTTACTTTCGCACTAATCCGCTTTAATTCGCCGGCTCGATCCAACGCTTCTAGATATTCTCCTAAGCTTTCGAAAGGCACAAAATGGTATCAATGAGAAAGGTTAGATAAGCATTCTCTAGTCGAAACCCTTGTTCCCAACGAATTCGAATTGACTGCTATTTCGATTTATGACGTCAGAAGATCCACACAAAATGAACAACTCAGACAGGAGGGTTCCAACTAGAAGTGCATACCTTGTCGCGCTGATGCTTGACCTGAAAATCGCGACGTAGAATTCTGAATGGGATGGAACCAATATCGGCCACCTTACAGGGGGTACAAGCTGATAATAATTCTGATATAGCAAGGTTTTCCGTACTCTCAATGTGCACACATGTCAGCTTCGGTGAAAGATTCGCGATATAATAGCGGGCAATAGTGATGTCTTATCTATCTTTAGGCAAGCAATACAAAAATGTACGATTGTTACACTCGCGCAGTTCGTGCTTATATTTCTGTGAGTTGCAGTATTTATGTCTGTTTGCGTGAAATTGTAAATCCTTGCTTATCTAGGATTTCAACTCAGAATTAAAAAGGACTGCTAATACCCAAGCGTCTATTAGGATCTCTTTTTAGTCCTCAAAATTAGACTTTTCAATCTCTGGACCTGGTTCTCTCTGATGTAATGTCGGATATCCTCATCATACATCCTGTCATAGCCAACCGATTTAGGAGTGTAAGTAAGGTAATAATAAAGCATATAAGTTGCCCCTAGTCTCCCAGTGATTTCACCCGTTATGAAATACTTCAAGAACCTACCAAGAGCAAATACGGGATGGTATCCTAACGTACGCATACTTGCACCAAATTCATAAAACTTGTGTGTTTTGCCAAGAGGTCTGATATGCTCAAATTTGGCATCACTTATAACAATATAAGAATAACCACATTGACTAGCTTCGTATAGAATGGCGGACTCATAGCCCATTTGCTCCGGATAATAACCATGCCAAATGCTTTTTTCGAAAAACGAATTTCTAATAAATCTTCCTGCTCCATGCGGCATCACAGGTTTATCTTTAGAATAGGTGCCCGAAGCGATGGCAACTGATGGATTTGTATCCATATAGCTAATTATTTTTTCAGCATAATTGCGCGGATAAATAGTATCGTCGGTGGCTATCATGTGGTAATCAGTTTTTTCCAAACCTCTGTCTATACTTAGTTTAATTGCAGCATTCCAGTTCCTGACCACCCTACTAATATCATATCCTAAATCAGCGAGCGTGATCACATAGAGACAAGGCCAATCTTTCTGCACATCCTCTAGGATATCTCTTGTTTTGTCTGTCGATCCATCGTTTATGACTATAACATGTTTAGGCTTTATTGTCTGCGCTTTAATCGAAATTACTGCCTGCATTATAGTTTCTTGGGAATTTCGACAGGTTACGACTGCAAAATAGGTTTCCACTTGATAGAATTTTAAACAGATCAAAGTTATTAATAGTGTTCTAATCGGTTAATAGAAGAAACGAAGTATAAGATACTCCCTTACATGTAGTTTAGGTATTCCAAACTTATAGGCATTCCAACTAGAATGAGATCAAAAATGATAATAACTTAACTACAGTTGTTGGAATTAGAAATGCATTAGCCTTGGAAGAATAGGATTACAATCAAATAGTGAAAAAATTCTTCGACATGAGGGCTTCAATTTTCCTCCTCATTATGACAGCAGAAGGGGATTTGATAGATGTGATAATAAGAACAACAAACTCTGAAGAATTCTTGAGGGAATGCTTACAGTCGGTACTCGATGAGTAAGGAGGATAATAGTCGTAGACAATGGATCCACTGATAAAACCATAGAAATTGCATCCTCCTTTGAAAAGGTTGATATCTATTTGAAACCCGATCTTAATCTAGGTCAGGCTACAAAGTATGGCTTTTCTATTGCAGAGACTGAATGGGTAGCTATTATCGATTCAGACATTGTTCTAAGGAAAGGTTGGTATGAAAATATGAGAGGCTATATGGATATATTTGATGCCGTAGAAGGGTGTAGAATAGACCATCACAGATTTGACGTACCTATGGATTCGACCAAGTCGCAATTTGGGAGATTTGGTCAAACGCTAGTTAGGAGAGAACCGGTTCTCAATTTGGAGTTGGATTTACCCTTTGGAGAGGATGCCGAAATAAGTTATAATTTCAAAAAACAGGGCATGAGATGGAAAAAAGTGCAAAATTATATGGCAATTATCCAAAAATTGAAGGTTACATCATCAGGCGAACTGGCGTGGTTTTAAGAATTGAGCAAGTTTATGTACCAAAAAATGTCCAGATCGAAGAAGGTCGTATTGCAGAACGTTACAATATGATATCAAAGAGGCAAGCCTTCGGTAGATTAATGAAGCTTCCGTTATATGACGCTTATAGGACCTTTAAAAAAAACTTCTGGTTTTGTTTGGCTTATTTCAAGATCATATGACAGTAGCGTTATGATTAGTTTCGGAGAAAGAAATACAAAATATAGAGGAGAAATTATACCACTATTGAATGAACTCTCTTTCCGTTTTTTTAAGATATGCCAGGTATCGATACATTTTTTTTAGGCTATTATTACGCGTCAGAATGGGCAAGAGGAAACGAGATGAATATTTAAAAAATACAAGATTATCTCCTATCGATTTTTTACCAGAGAGACCTTATTCGATACAGGGCGTCAAAGCCATACCCAGAAAAGGCTCACGTGATTTCTACATGTTCTTTGTTTCACGAGAACAAGATGTTAAACCCCACATAGTAATGAACGAGAACGAAACATTCGTCGACGTGGGGGCCAACATAGGATCGTACTCTTTGAAGATTGCGAATGATTACAAAAAAAAGGGAGTAGAAGTCGTGGCGATAGAAGCTCATCCGGAAAATTTTAAGGCATTAGATAGAAATATCAAGTGTAATGATCTTACGAATGTTAAAATAATTAATAAAGCAGTATGTGATCATAATGGAATTGTTAATTTGTATGAACGATCGCTTGATGGCAGCCGTGCAGGTTCCGATATTTATAGCCTATTTAACACTTCTAATTCTTTTCTACCGAATGGAAAAACCTTACAAATAGAATGTGATACATTGGATAATATCTTAGCCGGTCACGAGATCCATGTAATGAAAATTGACATAGAAGGTGCGGAAGTCTTGGCATTAAAAGGAGCAACGAACACACTAAAACACTTACGAAAGATAATCGTAGAAATACATGGTGATAATTTTGAGAAGGTGAATGAAATACTCGAAAGGTCAAATTTCAACCTAGAATTTTCTAAAGAAGCAATGCAGCATGTCATAGGTTCTAAGCGCACACATGTTATATAATATGTGCCATAAGTACTACGACATGTTTCAAATTCTTTTAGTGTTCTAATGACGTGGATAAAAAGTTAGGTCTACCAAAGTAAAATAAGCTCCTGATCAGCTAGTTCATACGCAAAGCATTCTAAAAAACGACAACTTCAGTTCAATAATTTAACATCGCCTGTAGAACTAATATTAGCATCACGGATAGGTGGTTGCTATGTTAGTAGCGCCGGAGGATTGATTACACATGTCATTCCTAGAGAATTTGTCTGATACCGACGCACCAGACATGTTCAGATCTATAACTACAATATATACCTCACTAATGCATGCATATGATATCGTAGTACGCATCAATCATACTAAACGGTTGCAGTTCATGCAAGATAGGGGAGAAATTGTTCGAGCGAAATCATGCAAACAAAAGCTTCAGTCCCTGTTAATACAATAATTACGCCCTAGCGAATGTGTTTAAATATTCTATATTCAAGGCTAGTTTAACAATCTATTAGATTATGGCATCGTCATGAAATTGAGAT
>JBAVTY010000386.1:0-1931 GCA_049696495.1 Candidatus Nitrosopolaris sp. | reverse complement strand
TGTTACTTCTGATACGTGACGTGTCGAACATAATAATTTCTTTCGCTTGTCATTCACTGACGGGTGCACGGGGAAACACCTGGTTTAGGAGTAATCACGCATGTTAAGTTAACACTTACTGTATAGTTATTATTCATGTTATCAGCCGATACGAAATACTCATTTCCTAGAGTTACTATACCTACTACTATTACAGCTACGAGTGCAGCTGTTGTCAATGCAGTCGCTGTTTTGTGGTTCTTTATATTTATCATTTTTAATTATTTCCTAGCTTCCTCTATCGTATATCTCAGATGATTTACGGCATATACTAAGAATCTAGTAGAATCTGTCGATATTTAATTCTGATATATTCAGATTCCAGTCAAAATATAGCTTTATCTACTAAAGAAACTAATACTGTAAGTTTTGTATGTCTTCAGTCCAGAGGGTCACGTGATTCAATATCCTACAACTCTACAATTGCAAGTTTTACAAATAAGTGAATTATTAGGAAAAATTTAACACCAATAGTAAGAAAGAGGAAATATTGTGAAAGTATACAAGATATCTGCCATCACCCTATCGATTAAAAACATGGAAAAGTCATGCAAATTTTATTCTGGAATACCAGGTTTTAAGATTACATATGGAGGATCAAACGATGATACATTTACAACGTTTAAGATAGGTGAGGATATTACGATGTATCTCAATTTGGAGCTGAGAACTAACAACGATATCGCCATTCCCCATCTTAGCAAGAGAAATTTTGGTAGAATAATATTTCATACTGAAGATGTGGATGAATTATACTCACACTTCAAAAATGACACTTCCATATCAGAATTAGTATCATTTGAAAATGAACCTACGGATGCTTTATGGGGTGAGAGATTCTTTCATATACGCGACCCAGATGGTTATCAGCTATCCTTTGCGACGCCAAGAAATAGAAAAAGTAATTGATGTCTGCTGCCTTTAAAGCTATTAGATATTGTCTGGCGCTTGACTATTTGAAACATGATTTTCGTTGTTCTTGCATATAATCCTGCTGCGATCACGCAGGCGGATATCAAGGAATTTGTTAGCCATTATTCTGAACCAAGCGGAATGCGAGCTTTTCCGCAGGATGCAATTCAAAATGTGAATTATTCTAAAACTAAGCTTACAATGCCAGTATTGGCCGTAGGAGCAGGATACATTCCAGCGTTTGGAGGTAATGTTACTATTAATTACGCATTGTATGGAATGCAGGCATTAGCTCAAAATGTCCGAGGTATCCAAGTTCCAGATTCAGGTCATTGGATTCCAGAAGAGCGGCCAGATTTTGTAATAAAACTGCTTGACAATTTCTTTGGTGGTAATACTACCTGTTGTACTTCCAGACATGGTTGACAAAATCATGTACCAACATGCCTGACACTTTTTGTCTTGTTTTAGTGTATCAATAGCGGTTGTTTTAAACATTTCATGAACTTCTCTGCTGGTGTCATTCCATTTAAGCAAAATGGTCATGGATTATATCAATACACAGAAAGAAGAGGATTGGCTCAACATAATCTATCTACCGAAAAAGGCACCGTATCTAAATCCAAATGAGAGGAAAGTAAACCAACAGATAAAATCAAACATATGCGCAAACAGATTCTATGATCACATAGAAGAGCAAAAAAACTGCAGTATGAGAATATCTGGACAAAACATTTGGAAGATGGCATAGCGACATTGGATATGACACTTGACTTAGTTTACCTGTGGTCCAAATGTGGCGCATAGATACAAACTGTTTACTCGCCTTACAAGCGAATGTCTTCCTTAGTCATTATTGATTAACGATATGCAATATTAGGTGTTCAGACTTTGGGACGGCAGGAGGTTCTATGGTTGCTATTGCATTCATGAGCCTGAGGATAGAAACGTGCGATCAGCCTCAGGGGAAAGACAATAAC
>JBAVTY010000385.1:0-3210 GCA_049696495.1 Candidatus Nitrosopolaris sp. | reverse complement strand
TGATATTTCTTCATTAGTAATACTCCTAGGCGGTCTTCCAGGCTTTGCAAGTATCGGTACTCTCCTTGTTATCTTGTAGTGACACCATATCTGTCTAACCCTAGATCTGCTAACATTCTGTAATAATGCTATGTCGTTGGTACTGAGAGTCTCTTTCATTTTCTCTCTGATAATCCACCTTATCTTTCGATCAGTCAATTTGGTCACAGAATTACTGCTTTGCGTTAATAATTTCGGGATAGGAGAATTATTCACGATGTTAGAAGAAAGGTTTTAATTCACTCTACTGTGAGACAAAGTGTGTTCTTAAGTCGGCGCAGGATTATTCTTATCGGAGTAATCGCAGCGGTTGCAATAACAATTATTCTGCTGCCGTTGATTCTCACTATTACTCTCCCAAGGAATTTAAATGCCGTAAGCATAACTCTTTCCAAAGTAGAAGTCATAAACATGACAGGCACAAGTTTGATCAACCTGAATTTATTTTTTAACATTCATAATCCAACCGGAACGACTTTGACAACTTCAGGAATCGACTACCAGCTTTTCGCGAATGGAACTCTGTTAGGTCAGGGATCGTTATCATACTCGGATGTTCCAGTTAACGGAAGACCTCAGCTATTTTCTAACACTACAATAACACTACAATCACCATTTCAAGTCGTTAACTCTCATCCTAATTCCCAGATCTTCAAAGTTGTACAAAACCCTATAACACTCAAGCAGATGAAATGGAAAGTCGATGGCGTATTAGAATTGGAATCAGGATTTAGTTCGACATCAAAGCAGTTTAGTGCTACACTTTAATCTATTCATGACGCTGAATGAGATCACTAACAATATGGAGACAAGCCATTGTCTTGTTGAAACCATCAATATTATGATGAGTATTTAATCATGTGTGTTGTAGCCGAATTGTCCTAGAGATAGTTTTGTGTTCCAAGTGACATCAATAGTGTAGTAATGTCACTTTCGATACGACTATAGAAGTTAATTCTCCGTCTACCAAAGTATCTACTAAGCAGGAGAAATGCGTGTCTCTGATCGAGTTAGCTGTAGAATGAAGCCTATATATTAGGTGCTAGCGGCCAACACCAAGATTTCGTTTACTTGATTATTACAGTCGAACTAATCATCCTTAGTATAGTTGGTAGATAAGTGGCATAATTTGCTGTCGGAACCGCGTAGGTAATGAAATATGCTTTCTTCCCAACTAATGAAATTAGCTGCATTGCTTCCAATTCAAATCCTTGTGGTGCCGTTGTCGTGTACACTATTTTGTGCGCTGATTTACCTGCAAGCGTAGTTGGGGTAGATGAAATAAGATGGAGAATCTTTCCAGTTTGTCTCAGATGATTAATAGTTGTGCTAACTAACGCAGTTAGTGTTACGTTGCCAGAACTAACATTCCCGCCTAATATATTTAATGACCCTAATGGACTTCCAACTGGTGTTTTGAATGCAACAACTAGAACAGACGAGTTATTACGAGACAAATCTAGCTTGAGCCAATTGGATGGATATTGCATCTTTATACCAAAAGGCAGATTGGAATAGGTTTGGAAATTAGTACTTATCTTTCCCGATGTTGTTCTGTTCGCTGCCATATAGTGGTGCTGTGCTAATGAAGATTGAGATATAGAACCAGGTATTACCAATGATACTGTTATAAATAGTAGAGCAATTTCTGATATAACTGATATAATGTCAACCCGAGGCATCACACTAAAGCTATCATGTCTCGTATATAAATATGGGAGCATAGGTGTTTTCGTCTATGAAGATTAACCATGCCCAGCTAATGCAATGTACTTTATGTATCATAAATCATACATTATTTTGTGTAATTAGCAATAAGCTTCATTTAGACCTAGAATTTTTGATATATTACTACAAGTTCGGAAACGGATTTTTAATCCATTTTTGATTGAATTGTACTTCTCCAACTCCAATTGAATGCTTAAATTCCGCTTGTATTCGTCGAAATTCCGCTTGTATGTAAATGAGTAATGCTGCTTAAAAATTGACTGAAATTCGCCTCGTTATATCCATAATCCTTTGATTTTGTGCATTTACTGTATTGATCGCTACCCGGGAAGATTTATAACACTTTATTCGTCTCGACGACCAATCTTTTATCTATAGTAAGGAACGGTCACCTTTTCTCCAGGTTTTCCTTCTCTTTGAGTCTTGATCTTCTTTACTCCTTCTTCGAAGTGACGCATCATTACGTGAGCCTCTGAAGCATGTTTTGCTGCTTCCTCTGGCGTTGGATATTTTGCTAAGTATTCGTGCAGCACTAGTGAAACTGCAGTATTTGCAACAGAACTTGCATCCGCACCACTGAAGCCCTCAGTAAGTTCAGCAACCTTGGATAATTCTACATCGGGACCGATTGGTTTGTCCTTCGAATGAATCTCTAAAATCTTCTGTCTAGCTGCCTTATCAGGCATAGGTACGAATACAATCTTGTCGAACCTTCCTGGTCTGAGTAATGCTGGATCGATCATATCGGCCCTATTTGTTGCCGCTAGAACTACTACTCCTGATAATGCCTGAATTCCGTCCAATTCTGTAAGTAATTGCGATACGACACGCTCTGTAACCATGCTGTCGCCCCCCATGCCTCTAGTGGGCGCTATCGAATCAATTTCGTCAAAAAATACTACGCATGGTGCAGCTTGTCTTGCTCTCCTGAATATTTCTCTGATGCCCCTCTCGGATTCTCCAACCCACTTACTTAGCAATTCAGGTCCTCTGACACTAATAAAATTGGCTTCAGATTCGGTGGCTACAGCTTTTGCCAGTAGTGTTTTTCCTGTTCCTGATGGTCCATGCATTAACAAGCCCTTTGGCATTGAGTGTCCTAATTTTGTGTACAAGTCTGGATATCTCAAAGGCCATTCTACTGCTTCTTGTAATTCACGCTTGACCTCTTCTAGACCGCCTATCGCTGTCCATGGGATATCCGGCGATTCCAAATAGACTTCTCTCATAGCAGATGGCATTACCTCCTTTACCGCGTTCTCAAAATCGCTCATCATGACTACGAGTTTGTTCAATACTTCTGGTGCAAGTTTCTCCTCTTCTAAATTAAGTTCAGGCAACAATCTTCTCAAACATTTCATGGCTGCTTCCTTGCACAAGTATTCAAGATCTGCACCTACAAATCCATGGGTTACTGCTGCAACTTTATCCTGATCTACATCT
>JBAVTY010000384.1:0-4981 GCA_049696495.1 Candidatus Nitrosopolaris sp. | reverse complement strand
ATCTTCTAGCAATAGTAGCGATAGCTATCATTCCTTCAGTCCATGCAAAAGGTTCGCCGATACAAGCCCTGGGACCGCCACCGAATGGAAAATAGCTAAATCTTGGCAAATTTGTTCTTGTCTCGCTATTCCAGCGTTCGGGATTAAATCTTTCAGGTTCAGGGAAAAAACGTTTATCACGATGCATTAAATATTGACTAATCAGAATTGTCGAGCCAGCAGGTATAGTGTATTCTCCGATCTTACAATCGTGGATTGCTTGACGTCCTACTGCCCATGCCGGAGGATAAAGTCGCATAGATTCTGTAAAGACTTTTTCCGTATATTCTAACTTAAGTATATTTGCAGCTGTAGGAAAGAGATCGTGGCCAAGAACGGAATCAACCTCTTCATGAAGCTTGCGTTCTTCTTTATTGTTTTGGTTACAGGAGGTAAAATGTCCATGTTAAAGCATTGGCCACAGTCTCATGGCCAGCCAAAAAAATTGTCATAACATTGTCTCTTAATTGTAAATTTGAGATAATGTAGGTCCCATTCACTGAGCTAAATTTCTTGCTTGCTAACAAGATGGATATTAGATCATCATCATGATTATCATGAGTATGCAAATTGGTTCCGTTTGCAATATGTGTCCTTTGATGATTATCAATTATACGACAAATTATTGTATCTAAGTGCTTCTTAGCGTAACGAAAGCGTCTATTGCTTGATAGAGGTAGCTTTTCAATGACTTCCGCTAATGGCAACCTAGCACGGTTGAAATACTCTACGAGGGTTGTGACATGCTTCCCAATCTCACTAGCTTCTGATTCAATTTCAAAGCCAAGTAAAGCCTTACAAACAATAGCCAACGTCAGCTGCATAAATTCTTTATGTACGTCCAAAACATCATTGTCCTTCCAACCATTAGACATACGCAAAATATATTCTGTCATAATGGCCGGATAAATTTTCAACCGATCTTGATGAAAAGCTGGCTGTGTTAATTGCCGCTGATTACGATGAAGATTCCCTTCACTAGTTAACAATCCATCTCCCAATACTTTCTTTGCCAATTGTAATCCCCGGCTTTTTATGAAGTTGTTATTGTAAGTTACGAGCACATCTCTGATATAGTCTGGATGATTAAGGAAATAGACATGTTGGGTTCCAAATTTGAAATGAGAAATGTCTCCATATTTTGAAATATCATTCAACACTTCGATAGGATTTCTTAAAAAGTTAAGAAACAAAAATAGCGGTAACTTGTGGACTGGACCAGGTGGATAATAGATAGAAGTCGCTCCTTTCATACCAGCGTATGATTTACTCTAGTTTTACTAACTTAAGAATAATATGGGATATCTGTCATCGTGGCTTTTAAATTCTTTTATTCTTGTTCAGCATTTAGCAAGACAGTAGTCGGTCGTGTGAAGAATTCTGTGCGAGAGTTACGTTCCGAAAACGTCAGTTCTAAACCTTCTATGATTTAGGAATTGTGAATAAATATGTTGCATGGTCAGGATTCTCTATCTTTTGGAGCTAATACGCCAGAGTATGAAGCAGCAAGATTTTATATCAGGTTTATCTAATAGCTAATAGATTTAGTCGGTTCTTATATGCGACCCCAAATTCTCATTCAAAAATAAAGGAATTTTTTACTTTATTGCATGGTTGTCTCAAATGTGGAGACAAAGAAAAAATGACAGGTGATCAACTTAGTAAACTTTCACCGTTGATCAAGTCTCCAATTATGTCGCCAGGATTTTTAATTATTTGCTGAGCAGGCGAGATATCTGTGACACATACAGCTCGGAGAGCACCTCCTTTCGAGAATTGTGGAGCAAGTTTGAATGAGACCACATTTTGAACGCTATGACCTGGAGTCAACGTCAGTGGCTTTCCTGTTAGCGCATCGGTGCCTGTAAATGATGAAGGTATTAAATTGAATATAGCTGTGCTACCTACTACAACAACTCTGCCTGGCTCTTGGAACGTTATTGTTTGTATTTCTGGTTGGGTACCACAATATCCTGTTATACCAACTCCTAGTCGCACAAAGTGAGTATGCCAAACTGGACCGGCACCAGATCCTTGAGCTACACTATCCCTGACTCCTTGGTGTGTCGTGGCGACAGCCAGGACGGTATTATCTCCTGCACGGGTCATGATTCCATAACCAAATGCTCCACCTGAACCGTCTTTTGGAATATTTCCACCAGTATAAAGTACTGCGTCAAGACCTGCACTATTTACCACTGCTGTTTTTATATTTAAGTAAGGGGATGATGTATAAGCTAAAACTGCATTCGTGGGTACCGCTATTGCCATGACTAAAGCAATCGATGCAACCATGAGACATTTGTACGATGCTTTCTGATTACTATTCATTTGACATACTTAAAACCAATAAAAATAAAAAGATGAAGACTAATTATAACATTTCAATTACTTTTTAGAATAGCAGTGGTAATTATACAATTCTAAAATTTAGTCGCTTTCTGACAATTATTTTTATTTTTATTTTTCATCTAACATATTATCTAGTTGAAAATTTAGTCGTCTTCTTGGGGTACATCTTGATGTAAACGCATTCATTTAAAACTTGATCCTTCATCCATGAACATGAAGGGATAATTGTCGCTCAGTATATAGCTTATAGATTTTATCAAAGGAGCATATAAGTAGATCTGAACCAGTCACTTTATTGAAGGGTTCTTTTTCAATTTATCAGTTTATTATAATGTTGCATATCTTTCCGTTCACACTCCTACTTGCGACATTCGTTAGCATCATCATATTAGCAATCATGCCAGAGCTATCTTACTCACAAACATATCTAAAAATTGGATCTGCTCCCTTGATAACACTACATGAAAATACAGGAAGTCTCTTTCACGTTAATAATAGTAGATTCAACGGGCAGACGAAATTATGCGCAGGTCAAATAACACAACTGATTATAATAAGTCATGTAAATAACACAGGATGCTTTACACAGGAATGCTTATTGGTTTCTAATTCGACTATAAGAATTCTAGCAAATAATCCAAATCCTCAAACTTTCACGGGTTCGGAAACGGGTGTTAAGGTTGTGTTAGCTCCAGGTCATTATACTGTTGTTCAGCCTATGATGTCCACATTTTATAGACATGTGTTCTCACCCGAGTGCTCTGGTGTCATAAGCGCTGGTGAAACGAAGACATGCATCATTACTAATTCATACACTAATGCTGTTCAAACGTGGATAGATAAGTCGAATAATATAAGAATTCAATTTAGTCATTCGCCCCCATTTCCATTCGTAGGAAATATCACCGAACTAAACTTCAAGGTAACAGGTTCAAACACTAGCAAGCCTTTACAAGTGACACGTATACATATGACAGTGGTAAAAAATGTAACTGCACCTCTCAATAACGATAACACGATAAATAATAAGAACGATTTTATCACATTTGATAACATAATTGCTCGTCATGGCGTTTTCTCTGTAAAGTATCAATTCTTGGAGAAAGGCGTACATCAGATTATAGTCAAATTGAATACGAAAGATGGTCAAGTTGCTTTAGCATCGTTTGATATCCCAGTGGTAAGATTCTGGTGGAATTTATTCTAAAGTCAAGAATTCAGAGCCGTTATCTTACTCTACCAACCTATAGATCGACGACAAATCTAGAGAAGTATGCGCGTCTCCATATCACTATCGTATGTATAGTGTGAACATGTAGCATGACAAGTAGAATTATTGTAGGATACTTATTTAGAATGTAATTGCGTAACCAGTTAAGTAACTGTGCTCTAAATATGGTGATACCAAGTACGGTATCACAGGTTCGTTTCTTGTCATGTTACGAAATTTCAAAAAACTTGATTTGTTTCAGACTTGGGTAATATGGTATGTCACTAGTTACCTGTAGCGGCGTTCCACTTCCTCGATAGGGTAATCATTCGCACTCATATCTCGGATGCGCATGAGACCATCATCATCGAATTCCCAATGCTCATTACCATGAGTACGCATCCATTGACTAGGATTATCTGCATCCCTCCACTCATACTCAAATCTTACAGAATACGATTTTCAGCATAACACCAAAGTTCCTTCATAAGACGATAATCCAGTTCTTTAGCCCATTTACGTTTAAGGAATTCTATTATCGCTTGTCGTCCTGTGAAGAATTCTGTCCGATTACGCCACCGAGAATCAGATGTATAAGCTTGTGCAACAAGTTCTGGGTTGCATGTATTCCAAGCGTCTTGAGCAGATTTGACCTTGGCACGAGCCGTTTCCTCGTTAAAAGGTGGTTTCAAAGATCCAGTCATTATTGTTAGTCAATATTGCATAGCTTACTAAATAGTGGTTGGAGATCGCTTGACTTTTAAAATGATAGTTAACTAAGGAATCGACTTGAACTCAGGCACTTGACTTCTACATAATCAAAATAAATTTCAATACGCCTTTAAAATGAGTCATTGTAGGTAATCGAAAGTATCTAATCCAGGCCATATTCAATCATAGAAATACAAAAAAGGCTGTCGCTCTTATGAAATTTAGCCTTTCTGTAGTTATCATGGCATACAGGACACAGACTCAACTCATCTTTAGATTATCCTTTTCTTTGACCGCATTAATAGCATCATCCCAATCATCAAAGCCATTATAAGCGAAGCACTGAGAAAGCCTGGAAATTCTGGAACCACCACGTATCCAGTTGCTACTCCGTTACGTGTAAAATCAGGTGTCTGACCAGGCTTTAATAATCCTGTTATTTGCACTTGCATATGATAGATTTGTGCTGCTGGGAACACAATCGTTTCTGTACCAGCAGCATTCTTTGCTAGCAGATTCTGCTTTATTACTACTGGATGGTCATTTTTATCGTATATTATCAAGTTGTACTTTACATTGGTATTTGTTAGCGGAGCAGTACCCGTAGGATCATAGAATGAAATATTCAATGTTGATTGTGTGTTTGGTGCAAGAGGATTAGGAGACCAC
>JBAVTY010000383.1:0-2547 GCA_049696495.1 Candidatus Nitrosopolaris sp. | reverse complement strand
GAAGATCCCAAAAGATTCTCTAGGCTGATACAAACATTACAAAGGGGCGACTATGACTGTTCCAAGATACTGAGTGCATTTGCTGAAATCGAGGATACCAAGAAATTAAGACAGGAGGTCGATAATAATAGGCAGAACCTGGAGGCAAGGCTTGAAGAAGTAAAAGATACCCTGCCATTTGCGGAACAGCTCTCGCAATATGGGGTTGGTATTAACGAAGTCTTCGCCTTTATGTTAGCGGTGGATGAAAAGGCAGATATGGAAAGCATTTCAAGAGGGGCCGCGGCTTACAAAGTTATTGAGGACATACGAGAATATTCACAATTAGGCGGCCTCAAGAAAGAACAGGACAGAGTGCAACAACAGATCTTTATCTCGAACATGATTATGATAACTAGACAACAGGCGTTTGTGTCTTTGATGCGACTGCAGGCATTAGGGGTCACTGATATGGAAATTAAAAATATGGCGCAACTTATAGATCTTGCCTCTATGTCGAAAGAGATGTGAAGACAGCTCTGGTTATCATTGCCAACGTTTGGTTGAATGCTAATACCGACATTCGGTTATAAAGAGAAGGCGTTACTAAAGGAGCGGCAATTAAGCCTATGAATCCACCGATAACTGGGCGGACCAATTTGCGATAAACGCTATAGTTAGATGACGTTCCGTATTTCCTTATAATATTTGTGTATAAAATCAACAGTATTATTACAATCATTTTGTGTGTGTTGTGCCTATAATATTTGTGTATAACTGAATTGCAGTGCTTGAAACTTCACAAGTACTACGACCAGCTCAAGTCCTCTATTCAATTCTGCCTTGCAGGCGCAGACAGTTATTCTGCGCGGGCGCTGGTGAACAAAATATCCCACCAAGGATGCTGCTAATGCTATTGGTGCTATTCGTTCTATAGTTCTTTTGTTGTTCATTTAGCAAACCACCTCCCTTGCAAGGAATTTATTAACTGCAGATTCTAACGCCTTTACGTTACGTTCTGCGAATATCTTTATTCCCTTTATCATTTTTTTCTAGTCATCTCCTAAAATAGTTCTTCAATTTAAGGAGCCAGACACCGACTGAGGCTAACATCAGGTCGACTATCCCCACAATTTTTGGACTCATTACATGATAGACATCAGAACCTGTTATCACCTGATATGTGAATATCTGCTAGTCACTAAGCTGTCACCTTCACTTGATTGTGAATATTGCCTTTGCATCCTCCAAGGTCGTCTGTCGTTAAAGGGAACTGTAAATATTCCCGTTTCACCAGCACCCAAGCTACCGACATTTCTTGTCTGAACCATTTTGTTTTTGTAGCAGTATTGATTATACACACTAATATTACATTCTATAAACTGCTTCTTATTCCAGGTAGATGAGATTTCGTAGCAGTTATGTTGCAGTCTCGTTGCACATTGGACGTACTATTGAAGAAAGATAAAGCCACGTACACCAGTAATAGATATGATTCTAGGTACTCAAATGGTAGGAGCATCACTACATAATGGCGCAGCAAAGCATTAATATATTCAGATTATCTACTAGTACTTTAATGGCCTGGACTAAGGTTCGGATAACGTGTCGTATGATAGGAATGGAGTTGTAATATGTATAATATTTCCTTAGGAAGTGCCATTCTTTCGTCTCTCCTGATGATTTCTTTAATATTATGTCCGATGGCTATGCCTGGACAGCATCAAACATTTGCACAAAATTCAACTATGACGATGAATCTTGCTAAGCTTCTGACTAATGATGCTATTCAAGCATTAAACCACAAAGACATCAATGGCGCGCTTGAAAATCTAAGGCTAATTGGTCAGCAATTCCCTCAAGCATTTGCACAAAATTCAACTATGGCGATGAATCTTGCGAAACTTCTGGCTAATGATGCTATTCAAGCATTAAACCACAAAGACATCAATGGTGCGCTTGAACATCTAAGACTAATTGGTCAGGAGTTAGGAATTAGTGGAAATTCAATGAATCTGATGAATCCATCCTCTGGTGCTGTGGTTCGTCTGAAATAATTATTGTCCCGTGGTAGGCTTCCAGAATTGAATACCTTGTCGTGAGATGGTCTTGCTTTCAGACCAATCATGATATACAATTCATCTGTTTCTATAACCCCCTTAAGTTTACATTATGTGACTTGGAAGAACTAGCGATTCTCGCCATAACAGTTATAACAAATCTGTAGCATATGTAATATGAAACAATCTGTAATGATGTTTCCATTACGGATTATTCCCCACGATACAAAGAATAGATACTGTACAACAAGCCATTTCTTTAACGGAGTATGTGAATAGTGAAATATGGTATCTGTTTTATCATTAAAATTTTTCTTGCACCGCTTGCAATAGAATTTCGGGTACGACCGGTAACATCCATTTTTCTTTATATATTGAGAATTGTAGTATCCCGAAATTATTAACGCTTCGTCTCATGTTTCTATTTCCCATTCAATCACCTTAATTTATTAATAGCAACTGGTAGTTGCTTCCTCCTTCTGTCTATCTTTTTGTAAAATGCTTGGAT
>JBAVTY010000382.1:0-1994 GCA_049696495.1 Candidatus Nitrosopolaris sp. | reverse complement strand
GTTTAATGGTAAAGCGGAAATTGTGAGGAGTATTTGTTGTCCACTTTTTGAAAAGCAGTCTGTCATCATATGTCTTATATGAAGCTGTTCTATTACTCAAATCTACCTCAACAAGATCAAAAACCTTAGAGTAGTATGTAAGATGGTCCTTAGGATCTAAGTTGGGAGGAAAGAGTTCTCCTGACCATTTCTGATTCCTCCACCCTTTACATCCAATATAATATTTCAAATGCTTCTGTCAACTACTCCTCTTATCTATCGGAGCACATTGTTTTCTATAAACATACTCATAGTAAAACGATGAAGGAAATATATTTGGTAATCCCGGACCACCAACGACATTGCAAAAAGTGTTATGCATTTCTATCTATAGCGTTAAAAAAACCTGTTGAGGAATTTAAACGAGGTTTGGACGCCATTAAAAGATTTGGTGGCTGGATAAATCTATGGTTATGACAAATTATCAGAGCACGATAAATAACTGTTAAATCCGCATTTTGTAAGACTGTACGCGATGCTTGAAGATATACATAGTCAGATGAAATAGACTCTAATTTGGGTGGACGTGAATAATAATTCAAGCAAGAATCAGTTTGTCTGTCCATGGGATCATCCCTATATAATACGGTTACCAGACCGTGAAACCGGAGAATGGTTGCCAGTATCTCCTCAACAACAAAATACATAACTGAGTAATTCAGCTTCGAGTCACGTATTGTATCAAAAGCTTTAACCAAATCATATTTTTCGAATTCATTAAGTGAAGTAATATTTCTGGTTTCAAACAGTACATTTGTAAAAGCTCCCATTAATTTTAGCTGCTTACTCTTTTGCAGCTTGCATAGCTTCATTTGAGACGCAATCAAACGACCCTATCGAGAGTTATATTTATAGTCTAAGAACGTGGATATATATAAAATGAATTCAAAGATGACCATGGCATTCAGCACTACGACTATTGTAGCACTAGTATTACTGTTTGCCTCAGGACCTATTGTTGAAAACCAGCGAGCATTGGTAGCAGTATGGCTATGGGTACTATAAATACAAATCGATTATCATCAAATTATCTTGGACTGGTAGCCTAAACGTAAATGTAGCCCCCTTTCCATCCGCATTATTCTCAGCCCATATTCTTCCGTAATTTTAGATATGAATAATCCTGCTGTTACGCTTTGTCCCTCCTGCTTCTGCTGTTACTTGCGCTCATCTCCTCACACATCGTCTAATCCAATTCTGATCTAATTCGTTTAAGCAAATAATCTATAGTGACTGGTTTTCTGACAAAGCATCCTAAACCTATTGGATATATCTCTCTTAGTGCCTCATGGTTTATCTCTACAGAAGACATGAAACAAACTTTGACATTAATATCGATAGCCAATATCTTCTCAGCTAATTCAAATCCGTTCATATGTGGCATATTAATGTCAACCAAAAGAAGATCATAAAAATTTGGTTTGAATTCTGATAATGCTACAACAGGAGTATTAGATGTATATACTTCAATTCTTTTATTAGCATCGTTACTGTTATTGCTCTCTTCTATCCCTGCTTTGAAAGTTATAATGACATCTGCATCGTCATCTACAATCAATATTCTTTTCCAAAATCGTTGTTCGTCTTTGATGACAACGGGATGATACAAGAGATCTTCTGCACACCCGTGAGCAATCATTTGATTGAGGTCCTCATGCCAGTCGCGTGGAATCCCATATAGTCTTATCGACGATAATTTCCTTTATCCGTTTCAGTAGCTCTTCGTTTTCCATTGGTTTTCGAATAAACCTATTGGGAGGTAGTGAAGAAAATATATCTGAATACACCCCGTAGTACATTTCACCAGCCGTAAGAAAACAAACCTTAACCTTTTTATCCAATCTCTTAATCTCTCGGTATAAAGAGAAACCATTTAGATCGGGCATCTTAATATCAAGAACTATCAGATCATATAAATCAGCGTTGAACTTCTCTAATGCTAAAAGAGGATCCTC
>JBAVTY010000381.1:0-5238 GCA_049696495.1 Candidatus Nitrosopolaris sp. | reverse complement strand
ACAACCAGCTGACAGTCAACGCAATAAATGCAGCAGCAGAAAACTTCAGAACTCTTAATCGAACAATTGAGTCCGTGACAGAATTTAATACTAGCGCCGCAAGGGCTTGGAATTCATTCCTCACAGTACAACAACATCAGTTCCTCCACAAACAATAATTTTTTTTTGTTTTCATTTTTCTTTGCTTTGTTGCACGATTAATTATGTTATAGGTTATACTCCTTTGACCAATCGGCATTTAGCTTGCTAGTAATAATTATTCTGGTATGGTTGAGCAGCTTTTGGAATTATAAGAGATCAATTGCCAAAGGAGAAGCTTGCAATAGGTATAGGATTCAGCTCAATGTTTGCTGCAGGATCAGTGGTGGGATACTGTCTGTTGGCATATCCATGAGCGAAGGAATATAGCATCTAGCCTATAACGGTAGTAATCTCTTATTAAGGAAGAGGATGTGCGTATTTGCTCTGTTGTAACCCTCATTTCTTCTTTGATCGAAGATTTTCTGTTTACTCGTTGTATCACCTCCGTCATAATTGAATGGGACCTGGGCTCACTGCGTTCGCGCGTACCCGGCGATCCTTTAAGTCCGTTGTCTGAATTTGCTATACTAAATTTTAAAAGCAATATGCGAACTACTAGTTTTGCTTTAGATACAGAATTTACCTCTTAATAAACCACACATACGCTTGCTTACATCTGTAGATATCCACTCGTAACAATGGATATCCTATTTGTTTTACGATTTAGAAAATGGTGAAAACACTTCTCGAAATAGAAGAAACTGGGGTTCCTGAGGGAATCATTAATTTCTTGCAAAAGAAAAAAAGGACAATCATTCCAACTGTCAAAGGCAGGTATTAGATAAGTGACATTGTTGCGTGTCAGTGTCAGAGGAAGGCCTATCATAAACAACTTGGAATTGAGGAGGCTCCATGGTGATGTGACGGTGACCTCCTACACAAGCTGACTTATGCTTACAGATGACCGCTTGTATCGTCGTTGTCTGCTGCTACTGCTCCGAATCTTTAAAAATATGATAGCTTGAAGATCTACTAATGTCTAATAATGAGATGCGTGAAATACATCTGATGACTTAAGCAAATTTCAAAAAACAATGGAGGATATATTTAAGCAAAAACAAATAAGTCAACGCGAATATTTCATTCAGAAAATCAAAGAAGAACAGGAACATGCAGACTTAAATATAAAATCAGGTGATCTAATGAGTGCTATGGCTCATAAATTAACAGCTGATTGGTATTCATCTATGCTAGTTTTTACGACTCATTAGGTACCCTTATGGGGGGGCCTTTATCCTCCAAATATTTTCAATGTACTTGGTGAGTGGATTATCTGAACTAGCTTATCAATTATACCTGGTCTTCACTTATTACGATTAAATCAGAGATAGGGCTATCTAACAAACGATTCTTTATTGTGTTCAAGGGTGTCTAATTTCACCTAGCAACCAATTATAAATTTTAAAAAAACTATGTGCCATTATTACACGCGTTTGAATCAAGCGCCACCGTAAACAACTGAAGGAGTGTTATTTGGACCAGCCAGAAAGACCTTGATATTGTCAACCGATGACATCAAAGCTGCTTATGCTGATGGTGAAGTTCAGCGGGACATTTCCAAAGCATTTTGCACAAACGAGAAGGGGATAAAGAAACCATAATTCAAGTTTATGACAGGATGCTGCCATTATCATGACATATTAGCAGTGACAATACCGCAATGATGGATGAAGGGGATATACCTTAAATAAAACAGAATACCAGGAGTAAATGCAATAGCTGCTGCCAATCTATTTCTAGTATTACTAGTGGTATAGCGTAAACTAGTAAAGCGGTCGTAAAATGGTTTGTATTCAATGGATTCTTCCGGAACCAAATCCAAAGAGGAAACAAAGTTTCTCATTTTTGTATATGAATAATGCGTACGAGCCACATATGTAGTAATTCTCAACTTAATTCCACTTTGGCTTGCGGATTCTGCTATTGATTTTTGGATGAAATATCCCGACAAATTGATTAGACCTCCACTAATAATCATATAATCTGAGGAATTCTTTCGGAGTAGACCTAACGTTTTTCCATCTACAGAGTAAACTGACTTGTTGATATGACTAGACCAGTTAGAGAAAGGGTTACTCTCATCTTTGGTACCTGCCATCACAGACACTTGTCAATTCTTCTTATACTCCACCTACGATTTAAGTGCTCGACAACAATTTTAGCAGTGTAGGTGATATCATAATGTCTAGAAAATGGATGTCATGGAAGATCATACTGGACTGGATATTTTCAAGGACTGAAAGCGATAGAAGAGACATATGGAGAAATTGGCGATACAATATTGAACACACACTTGTTTTTATTCGCGTAAATATTACGGGATAGGATAGTAAGATCAATGTTAATATTGTTATGTAAGCGAAGTCATAAAATTCTTAGGCTGCAAATAAATTCTAATTCTTCATCTTCTAATCCCTTATCTCTTAACACTATATTCAAACAAGTAGAGAACGCTGTTGTACGAATAACAAACAAGATACCACCAACTGGTGCTCCAACCCTCTAAATCCTCAATCATCAAATGCTACTGCGTTAGGTTCTGGGTTTGTTTATGATGAGCAAGGACATATCGTTACCAATCGTCACGTAGTGGATGATGCAAAGGTAGTAGATGTAACATTTGTAGATGGCAATAGATATACTGCAAAGGGTTATAGCAAGAGATATCTATAGTGACATAGCCGTTCTAAAAATTTCGCAGAATGCTAGTCAGCCTCAACAACAACAACAACTATCTTCTCTTAAACCACTAGTGTTAGGAAATTCCTCTAAGTTAGATGTTGGAGATACAGTAATCGCTATCGGCAATCCTTTTGGCCTAAGTGATACTATAACGACAGGCATAGTAAGCGGGATACGACGATCACTTCCGACTTCTGCAGGCGGAGGATTTTCAATACCAAACGCAATTCAAACTGATGCCACTGTCAATCCTGGCAATTCTGCCGGGCCCTTGCTTGATACGCGAGGTGAAATGATTGGAATGAATACAGCTATACTATCTGGCACAAATGCATTTTCTGGAATAGGATTTGCAATTCCATCTAATACTATAACAAAAATAGTACCCACATTAATTGAAAAAGGTTATTATCCGCACCCTTATCTTGGACTTACCTTTCGTGCTTTGACATCAGATTTAGCGGAAAGTGCAGGACAAAGCAGGAATACACGGAAGTACCACAGATCAATATTCAAAGAAACATTTAGGTGATATAATAATAGCTGCTGATGGACACAACATTACTAAATCAGATGATCTTGTCAACTATATTGGTCAACACAAGTCCGTTGGCGACAATCTTACTTTAACTGTATATAGAAATGGACATGCTATAGATCTTAAGGCAACACTTACTGCTAGGCCACTCTGATTCTATTTCTCACTACACGAGCTGATCCTCCTTCTCCAATCCCTCACCTTCCAACACGACCTCCGACACCGTAGAAGAGCCAAAATATCGTTTGTCTATAGTAGAAAGAATGTTGCAGACTAGCGTCGTTACATTTTGTCATTGTATAGATATTATTTTACTGAAGTGGTAGTCTAGTCTATACATTCCATTTTCTATTCGTCTGAAGTACCCCTGTATTGACAGATGCAAATCTCTAAGTACGGGGAATGGAAAGTAGTCAAGTCTTTGAGAATGTAGTCTTTGAGAAAAGTAAAGTATTGAATAGTCGTGATTTCCAATAACATAGTGAAGCGGGTCTGTTTCTGTAAATCATAAAGTTTCGCAACCCGGGGTTATCCCAATGCCGCCCAGTTGAAACAAAGCACTCTTATGGAAAAAGTACAAAGACTGGCGTGATGATAATGTTTGTAACTCACTAATCGAACAAATTCTGAATGAAGGAGTGAAAAATCCCAATGAAAAGGTAGCAAAAAAGTGGCGAAATACGTTAGACTTCTATACCCAAACCAGAATATCCTGACCATCGGATATTCCAGCCAGCGGATGAGTTCTAATGAATAATAATAATTAGAGACATATTACACCCTCTAGTTTCTTGATTGCTCCCCTTGCTATTAAGAAATATGTATCCCTTATCTGTTGTAATATAGACTTGTTGATGTTCAACATATCGCAAGAACTTCTTGTCTACTATCTCTGCTGTAATTTTTCTTAGCTGATCGTGGGACAGAGCGTTTCCTCTATTATCTTCTCTTTTGTGCACCCATTTTTACACACTTTTAGTATATCAGCCATTATCGTAGATGCATCATCATCTATTGCCATATTGTAAGTACAATGAAATATTGCACAATGATGAAAACCATATAATTATTGTGCTCGTGCCATTCCTATACCTCGACGATTATTGCCATATGAGATAGACAATCTTATGCCATGACGACAAGATCGAACCTTATTTGAAGCTAAAAGCGAAACGCAACCCCCATGAACCAGGGAAAAAACAGCCGATAGGATACTATAGCCGCTTTCTAAGCGATATGCGCCGTATATTCGGGTGGGATGTGTCTACTCCGATCAATGGGGCCTATGCGATTGATAGTAAGACTATCCTTCGAGTGGATGCCACAGTGATAGTAGGAGTCTTTATTCTTCTTACACTTACGAGTATAACCGGTCAAAGTCAACACACGACTCAAAGTCAAAAGGCGCCTATAATCCTACTTTTTAGGAAGATCGAGCCCTTAATAAAAATTGGTCTTACGACTGTTATAGTGATATCATTTGCGTTATCTGCAATTTCTGTCATGATTGCAAGTACACATGGTCGGTACGCACCGCGATTAGTATGGTTTGGAAAATTTTGGATGATATTCGGATTCGCATATATAATTGGTGGAATGTTAGTACTGGTGTTATTCTCTATTTACTAGTTTGTTGAAAGACATGTAAAAGCCCTTATCCAATTCTCTATGGTTAGCTGACCCTTTATTGTGCTTGACCTAGAAGGTAAAAGATAAATCCACAATCACCCGTAAAGTGTGCGGTTGCAAAGGCATAATATGTATCGTGCACAAGGGTTCCTTGCTTATAAAAAGTGTGATGGTTTCGGCATTACCGGAAACAATGTTTTCATTGTGTCAAGCGAATTAAGAATGAAACAGAACCGTCATTAGCTACACTAACTAATTCGCGGTGCAGTACTATGGAACAAGGTTATCTTATCTAGATAATAATTATG
>JBAVTY010000380.1:0-3937 GCA_049696495.1 Candidatus Nitrosopolaris sp. | reverse complement strand
CTGCCGCTATAGTTTCAGAAGCAGTAAGTAGAATTGTTCCAAGCCTTTCATGCGATATTGGTGCTTTGATGGTTGAGGCACAAATAATTGAAAATAGAATGAAAAATGTAAGGGCTGAACAGAAAAGAATTTCTTATATTGCTTGAAAGAGTCTGCAAGAGGTTAGCGATAATTTCCAATTGTTCCTTAAGATATTTCATTTCGTTTGATCCGTTCCTTTTAATAAAGTCGATTCTTGATACTACGGATCGTTTCCGGCACATTTCACAAATTCTCTGGCTTGATTTTGTAAAATACCAATTAGTCTAACAAAACCCTGAATCTTCCAGGATACTGGCGTTGGTTCAGATGAATTAAAAGAATATCTAAAAGCGTTCATCACATCTTGATCGTTAACGGTTGAAGTGAGCAATCCTTATTTCTAGACATCATCACCTCCGACATCAACAGTCAGTTTTCTAACATATGAAAATATGGCTTATGGAATAAAGATGCAATTTACTTCTGATTGGTTGAAAGGAGTTGGCAATAATAGTACTAATAATCGCTATGAAGTCATTGCTGCCTTCTTCTCTCCACTCGAGAGCAGATCTGACTGCTATCAAGAATGTGTTCAGATAATAATAGATAACCCAAGTGGCCTAGATGTAAATTTAGCAGAAAATATGATTGATAAAATTAATACGATCGAGAATTTAGAGCTTTTGGCTTCAAATACAATTGATGTATGGCTTGCAGGTAATCCTGCATGTGTTCTGTCGTATCGATATTCAGATCCTCTTTTTCGAATACTTAAGGTAAAGGAAACTGGAACCATAATCAGAGGTAAAGGATATTACCTACAATATTTTGCAGAATCA
This sequence comes from Candidatus Nitrosopolaris sp., assembly GCA_049696495.1. Taxonomy (GTDB): domain Archaea; phylum Thermoproteota; class Nitrososphaeria; order Nitrososphaerales; family Nitrososphaeraceae; genus Nitrosopolaris. The sequence goes on along the minus strand of JBAVTY010000380.1, from coordinate 3,077 downwards.
GAAAAATATTCAGGTTACTTACCAACAATACATACTATGATAGACTCATTCACCCTCATTGCACATAAAATGATGCGCACTACAGTTCTAATCATCTAGTTGATCAAAGAATCGCTGCCATGCAGTAATCGTGATGAAATCTCAAACGCATCATCTGGCAGGTACATGCCAAATTCCGCTTAAAGTCCATGTTTGTTCTTTGAAGATTCTAATAGAGAGATGTGGTTGTGGTTCTTTTATTTTGTTTTCTCACAATACTTTATTAATTCATTCAAGAAATGAGACCATCCTTCATCATATTGTTTGACTTTTTCGCCTGCTTTAAATCAGGTATGCAGCAATTTCAGATTCGTTTTGTCATTCTCGATTTTTTCCAATTCCCATGTCACAACTGTTCTTGGAAAATCAGCCTCGTACGAATCTTCCCACGTATAAGAAATTTTCTTATTTAGAACAAATTCGCTGATAGTCCCTTCATGGAAATAGTCCCTGTCTCGACCACACTCCTGGTTCCCTCTTTTCGAATTTTTGTAAAAACTGAACTTCATTTTTCCTCCCACCTTAGTCTCCAAAATGGCTTGATCGGGAAACCAATTTGTTAACTCATTTTGATCAGTTATAGCCTTGAAAACAACCTCTGGAGAAGCGTTAATGACTATGCTTTTCTTTATTTGTATTGTTACTTCTCCTTGTCGTCCTTTCCCTTCTGTTGTTGACATTAGGAACATTAATGATAAAAAGGATATTTAAACATTTAAACATTTCCTTAACCTATATTGTATTAACATTATGGGTTGGCCATCGTTGTCTTCACATTGATATTAAAAAGAGTCTCATAAATTAAATACCGATGAGGATTTAGGCCAAGTAGGTTTGCACTTTTGGTTGACACTGATCCTCAGTATCATAAAGATCTGATAATAGATCAATTTACGAGACAGGCAATTCCGTTTCTGCGAAATGTGAGTACGCAATCAAGCGATTTGTCACGTTAAGTAATGTAAGCAAAAAGGATACTGTTTTGGACGTTGCCTGTGGTTCAGGGTTAGTATCATGTGAGCTAGCTAAGGTAGCACATCATATGACAGGAATAGACATTACACCAGCGATGATAAAATATGCAAATTTGATAAGACAAGAAAAAAATTTATGCAATATAAAACATGAGATTGGAGATGTAACACATTTACCGTATGGTGACGCTTCGTTTTCCATAGTAGTTACTAGATATAGCTTCCATCATTTAGTTGATCCTTATTCAGCTTTAGTGGAGATGAAGCGTGTATGTATGCGAAAAGAAAGAGTAGTTGTAATTGACGTTACTCCTGCTTGTGACAAAGTTGACATGTATAATTATGTTGAAAAGCTCCGTGATCCCTCACATGTTAAAGCATTAACCTTTGCAGAACTACTTGAAATGTTCAAAGAGATAGATTTGACAATAATAAACACTGACTCTTATGGAGTTGAGACAGATTTAGAAAGACAATTACAGTCTTCATTCCCAAATCCAGGAGACAAAAACAAGATTCGTCAGTTATTCATCAAAGATGTGCAAAATAACATACTCGGAGTAAATAGCCATTAGAGATTTATTTCACGTATCCTACTTCAATGATTATAGCACGAAAATCTTAGCCTCTATATGGCTTAAAATCTTGCCTTCTGCGACGTCATAAGGATAGCACTAATGACTGAACTGAGGTATTGAATGGGGATGGCACAAGTATTATTGATGTTAAATGATAGCAATAAAATCTCTTGTTTCTGTAAGGGCTATCGTCTCGTTTTACCCCGGAAGAATGTATAAACAAGAGCGACAAACCTGTCCTTTTTACCTGCTATAGTCTAGTGGTAGAAATAAGATTAGCTTCGAAAGCTGTTAAGGAAATGGCAGCTCGTAGCCGTAGCCGCCGTAGGAGCCGGAGTCGCAGGTGGAAGAAGGGGTGGTGTAAACCGTATCCTCCGTACCCCCCAGCGGCCCAAGCCGCTTCCGCGCAGGTTGGCTGCAAGTGTTTGTTGGTTTTCAACTATGAGAACACAGATAAATACGAATGCCACAATTGCAATGGTCAATATATTGATGCTAAATGTCATGGTCATCTTTGAATTCTTACACTATAAATATAATGTCATATATTCGATGAATGCACTTCAATTCAACGTGACAATGACTAATTTCCTAGTTATATGACTTATCATCCGAATTTTGACAATAATCCGAGATCCGCATATTAATGACTGATGCATTCGACTACTCCTATGTTTTCCTACGTCTAAGGACTGGTGCATTCGACTTTGTCTAGTAACGCTTACAAGGCAGAAATCCTTTAATGTAATTAGAGGATTCCTTATTTAACTTATCTTCTGATACATAACCCTGGCGCTAGATATATTTCCGATTCTAGAAAAAAAATAGATACAATATTTTATCTTTATTCTCTCATTCATTTACTGTGCCCGCGTATGACTACGATCTGGATCAGCAGATATGTCATATATTATACAGAACATCATTCTCGACGATGGAGGTGGACGCGGCTGAAATTTAATATCTGTGATAACCCCACCAGCTTTTTCTATTTGCCCTATTCGTTCGTTTACAGCAGTTGTTGCATCACTCAACGTCTCTAATAGAAGGCAGATTCGTTTCATTGGTCTACATGTTAAGGCATGTATATATAAAGAATGGTCAATACTGCCTGGTAATAATGACATATGCTTCCAGGAAAAGCAAATCCTTTACTACAGGATTAGTCGTAGTAGCATACTGGATAATTTAGTAGGCGACGTTGAATAAGGGAGGGTTAGACAGAATGGCTGAATTGTCTTGAGCACTTATCGTGAACGAATTTAGGGTAGGTAGTAGAGCACAACAGGAACGAAAAATAGTTTATGCAATTTCTAAGTCAAAATAACACTTACAGAATATTTGAATTTTTCTGTATATTCGGCTTTGTAGAAACCATCGATTATTATAGTAAGGTTGGTTATTCGGTGGGTATTGTAGGCTATACATCTGAATGATAATTCTCTGTTCTGTGTTCTTACCAATCTTGATGTAATATGTTCTCCAA
>JBAVTY010000379.1:0-2955 GCA_049696495.1 Candidatus Nitrosopolaris sp. | reverse complement strand
TGGCGAAGACGCGAACTCGGACTGCCGGTAATCCGCTGATTACCACTTGGCGCCTGCATGGGCTCCTCCATCAATGCGGATGTTTTCACCGTTCACCATGGGTGCCGATTGCAAATAAAGCAATGCATCCACGATTTCTGAGATTTGAACCAACCGCGGAATGGGTTGGAGTTTTTTGAGAATTTCGTGGTCGTCGTTGGCGTGCAGCGGAGTGTCAACAACACTAGGCGAGATTGTGTTCGCCCGAATACCGTCAGCCACGAATTCCATCGCCAATGCGCGGTTAAACGCCGGAATGGTGGACTTGGTAAGTACAGGCAGTACAATCGTCGCGCCGGCCAACGGCTGATCCACCAAAACCGTCGAGATGCCCACGATATGGCCTGACTTCTGTTTGCGCATTTGTGTGACCACTTCTTGCGTGATAAAAAAGTAACCAGCAACGTTCGTGCCAATCATCAAGTCGAAGTCCGCCGGCGTATAGTCGGTAAACGGCTTCGGGATGTAGATGCCCGCGTTGTTGACCAGGAGATCAATGCGGTCAAAGTGTTTGATGGCAGCATCGGCCACTTTTATGGCCGTATTCTTTTTGCCGATGTCCCCGTCCACAAGAATGAGGTCGGATGAGGGTTTCAAATCTTTCGATTTGCTGATGCTGCGCGAGTTGGCGACCACACGATAACTGTGCTGCAGCAGCGCTTGGGTAATGCCCAAGCCCATACCGCTCGAAGCACCGGTGACAATGGCTACTTGTTTTTTGGTGATATTAGTACTCATAGTATTTCAGAGTTGTAGGATAGTTCTCATTTAGTCTTAGTGGTATTAGCAGCAAAGAAATTATCAAGCATTTTTATTACAAAGTCTGGCCGCTCTTCCGGGCCCCAATGACCTGAATTGGGAATTTGAATACCCCTTACATTTTGAGCTAATGCCTTCATAGCGTATACAGTGCACGAGCTGACAGTGCAGTCAGTAACATTACCTCCTAATGCTGGATAATAGGATCCTCCTACCGCCAGAACTGGCATTGTAAGCTTAGTCTTTGAATAATTTTGATTTTCAATTGCATCCTGTGGAAAAGCTCGATAATACTCAAATCCGGCACGCATCGCACCTGGAGCAGAATAATGGCTAACATATTCGTTGATATCCGGTGTAAGTGCAGATGGATTATAGGCAAGATTATTATAGAACCAGGTTAAATATAGGAGCTCTTTTCCCTGTACAAGTGCTTCTGGTAAATCCCGTGTTTCATGGAATATTCCCCACCAGCAGGTCGGAAAGGGGCCGCACTTCGCCCATGCAGGTGTGAAACCTGCAATGTTCATGTCCATGACTACTAACCTCTTTACTTCTGTAGGATGTGCAGCTGCATAAGAGTAGGCTATCTGTGCTCCGAAATCGTGACCCACTAGGAAAATTGTTTTAAATCCTAACTTGGTAACTAATTGATGTACATCTTCAGCTACGGTTTTACCATCATAACCAGTTAATGGTTTTGAAGAGTCTCCAAGCCCTCGCATATCAGGCGCAATAACAGTATAGTTCTTGGCTAAGGCGGGCATCACTTTGTGCCATTCATACCAAGTTTCGGGCCATCCATGTAATAAAACTACAGGATCACCGTGACCTCCAATAACGTAGTGTATCTGAACACCATTAACAACTGCCATATGATGAGAAAATGTAGTGTTATCAATCTGATAGGATATACCAGTAGGCTGTTGTTGGTTGATTAGAGATGACGACGTCTGATTATTTTGTTGTTGTGCTAATCCAATCTGATTTTGGTTTAGAAACGGGATGAGAATAGTACTAGCTGCAATAAGCATTAAACTAAGGACTGCTGTTCTAGAAAAACGAAAGGAAGCACTCCTCATAATGAATCTATAATAATTACCAGATATAAAAGGTGTATTGAAGTATCATTACATACAGATAACTAGAAGAATTGGTAAAGTTATTTATAGACTAGAATGTCGCTCAGAACCAACGAATTCGACGGTCTAGCTTCAATCCAATGTCGCGACTCTGCCTAATAAAGGGATGCCGGAGAAGAACAAATTCGGGCAACCAGGTGTGTGAACCGTTCACGACCGTCCCGGACCAAGGAGAAGTCATGAATCGAACGGTTGGTGTCCGCGGACTTCCCCACCTTGCACCAGGTTCGTGTAAATCCCAGGGTGTTTGGACAATGGCCGTCATTTCTGATGCTCCTCCTTGCGATAGCTATTTTTAGAAAATTTTAGTCTGCAGGAATAGGGACCAATATATATGCTCATACCTGCTACTGATTAAAATGTCTTTGTGTGTAAATTTTAACGTTATTTAGCTATAGATTACGTAGTGTCATCACTACTACGGCGACAACAGTAAGGAGATACGCTGCAACCAATCATCTACAAGATACAATATATTGCAAATGTTCTTCGACAGTATAAAGACATAATGCTTACTCGATTAATGGCAGTTACATAATCTTCGTGTTTAGGTAACTATCGAGATTCTCTTCATTGTCTAGATCTAATCCTTCTTTTTCCATCTCAGAAGCTATGAACTGGACCAGTTCAATTTCGTTATCATAGCTGAAATGTCTATCGTCTGCGATTGCCATCATCTTTAACATTCTTTGCTGACGAATACTGCTGATTAATACTCGGTGCGCCCAAGTTATAGTAACCTCTTCCTTTCTTAATTTCTCGAGGTATTGTTTGGCTAGTACATTACCTTTGGATGCCTCTTGTTGTATAAACATGAATTTGATTAATTGGCTTGGTCTAAGTTTTATTTCCTTGGCTAACTTTCTAAGTCTAAAATCATCGAAGTTCTTGCCTACATATTTTTTGTTTAATTTCTTATCTTGTTTCCAATACGCATAGAGATATGGGCCATGTGAATTTTGACAATCAGGATTACCACACTTGACGTACTCTTGCCTTATTGTTGCATTCGGAG
>JBAVTY010000378.1:0-10448 GCA_049696495.1 Candidatus Nitrosopolaris sp. | reverse complement strand
GTTCATGACTACGGCTGCTGCTGCTGCTGCTGCTGCTGCTGCTGCTGCTGCTGCTGCTGCTGCTGCTGCTGCTGCTGCTGCTGCTGCTGCTGCTGCTGCTGCGACGTCGACCTTTCGCTTGACGTTCTCGTTCACGTGCCTGTTCCTCTTTAGCTGCAGCCTCTGCTTCAGCTTGCTCTCTTTGCGTCCTCCTTTGCCTTGCAGCTCGCCTCTTCTCCCTTACTGCTTGCTTGCGCTGTTCCTCTCATCGTTGCTCTTCAGCTTCCTGTGCTGCCTTCCGACGTTGTGCTTCAGCCTCGGCAGTCTTACGCCTTTGCTCGGCCTCTGCCTCAGCAGCTCTCTGTTGTCACGCTCACGCTGTTCCTTTAACTCATTATAGTAATCGCGAGATTGTGTCCATCGTTGGACATCATAAATCTCCCGCTTCCACTTCCAGAAATCCTCACCGGTGAGACGCCAGCCGGTCTTATCACGGCGTATATACTCACGATACTTCTCATACGCTAGTTTATCCTCCGGCTTACATAGGTGGAGGCTGCCATCTAAGTTGTAACGAATACGAGTACCACGGAAAGTGACCTCCTCGGAACAAGTGTAGCAGAAATATGCCTGTCTAGTCTCGGATATAATTTCCACCGTCCGTGGTTGACAGTAGCATAGAAATATTTGGAGGCTTAATTGTGGTCATTTGTATGATACATCTCCCAACTTTTCCCAAATCTGTTCGAGATATGCCTATAAAGTTCTCCATCCTCTGATTTCAAATCATTAAATGCCATCGGAAGGTAACCAACACGGATTGCTGCTCTTAGGGCATCTTTGATTTTGACATTTGCATTAAAATTTAACGGTCTTACCTGGTTGCAATTGTTAAGCCAATTCTTCATTATGTTGAACGCATCATCATACGCCAGTTTTCTGATATTGACAAGATATGGCGCTACGATACGCCATAATGTATACTTTCTATGGTCTGCTATTGGAATTTGTAAGAGCGTTTCAATCCATTGAATCTTGTGGTTGTTCTCGTAGTGAACAGAATGTCTCCGTGGCTTTCTATTTTTACGAATTTCCTTGATTTTTGAATCAGCCAGAGAAATGTAGAATTCAGATAACAGTGGCTTGATGCGGGGCTTGACGCCATTCCACTTCTGTACAATTTTAACCTGCGCTGATTCTGGAATATTTACTATCTCACCTTTTTGATTTAGCTGAACAAGTTTTGAATTGAATGATCCTGGCACCTTTAACATACAATTTCCCGCTGACAGTTATAGTAGATCATCAAGCCAAATTGTCTTTCAATGGAGATCAAATTGCCGACGTTCATACTATGTCTTGTCATTAGCTCAAACTCCTTGTCTCCGTGGCCATTGCTTGTACTCTTGACCACCGAGGCCTATCTGTAAACCTGGTGTGTCACCTTTCTTTGATCCACGATACAACCAGTGGAGATGTTGCCTTCATGCTAAAGAAGTTGATGGGGTTTTGTATTGCGAAAATGACGAGTATCCATTTGTTCCAGGAGCACCAACGGGTGCAAAACGTAGGACAAACGAGATCGAGCCCTTGAAGATTGGCTCAAAATTTCCATCAACCAAGGACAGTCCGCTAGTCGGACGACCGTCACATAGGTTAACGATTGTATAAGAGTTGAGGCACTGGCCTGTTGTATTGGGCAAGAGCGGATGTTGATAAACATAATGATACATGGCCCAGGAGATTACAACTTGCCAGTGGCGACTGCCATGCCAATTGATCAGTGAAAGCGCTGTCAGGCCATCACTTGCAACAATCTATACACTCTGCTTGCCACTCCTGTTTATAGCCATTGTCTATAATTTTGAGTAAATCCTCTAATACTTTCATAGCCTTGCGTTTACCATCAGTACTACTACTATCACTATCACTAGATATTGCCCTATTCCAGAATACAAGTCGGTTGTGCAACCATGCCAAGTTATATGGATTAAACTTGGCAATAGATGAGCCACGGATTGTCCGCAAAGCATCTCTGGCCATCTTCAAATCCTGATTTAGCCATGCTATAGTTTCATCATTTTTCTCATGCCTCAATCCATCTGATATCAACCTCTTGGTTTCAGTAATAAAACGATTATTTGGAGAGCACTTTACATCTAGATTGATAAGTACACAGAACACTTAGATGCATCTCCTACAACATGCGATGGTTGTCATCTTGGTTGGGTGTTTGTCTTTGGTGGGGATCGCCTGAACCCACGCCAAGGACAACTTCACGTTGTACGAAGTACCTTCGATTGAGCGTCGCAGCAATGCGGCCATCATGCCCGCTGCGGCACTAGTTCTATCTGTACTTGAGTTTTCATCGATGAGAAAAAGTACCTTAAAGTTCTAAGAAGTTACGGTTCATTCTCGTCGATCATCTGCTGAACAAGAACCGAATCCAAGTAAGCTCGGACCTCGACAATCAGACCGTCAACAAATCTTGTCACCCAACAATACGTATTGGGCCATGGTTTTCCGTTCAGAGTAGTGGAGATAGAAGTCATCTCTACCACAGCAATGTCACCTGAAACGAAGGTGTGATCAACCTTGAGTAAGGCTCCTCCTTTCAGGACCTTGCTCAAACGTTCAAACGTATGCTTCAAAAAGTCGGCTTTGCTGTTGTACACACCCGCCAACGGGTGTGTTCCCATGACCGTCCAATGTACGTCGTCAATGACGCTATCAAAGAAGACGCTTGTCTTTCCAGTAGAAAGATTCTCGAACAACTTTGTGACATAGTCCACTGTCAGAGCCATGCAGTTTCTGATGAATTATTCCCCATATGAACCGTCACTTATTTCCGAGATATGGTTTCTAATTAGGTCGTTAGCATTTCACCTTTTTGTGGTAGACTATCAGGTATTGGCGGTAAACTATCACTGTATATCTATCATCCTCCATCCGATCCGATGCATCGTCTATTTTTGCTTTAGAGCAGAATATGATGATTATTATAGGTCTTCTCATTGACATAAATCTCGCCACATATCTTGCAGGTAAAAACCACTACCAAGACCCACCCTGGTAATTAACCCTCACAAAAAAGCGGTCTTAGGGTAATTGCTGTCATTGAGCATCATCATGATAAATCTGGGCCAGTTGTTCTCTGGCAGTTGAAATAGTTCTGATTGAGGGGTCAAGCAAGTCCAAAATCTGTTGTAATTTTAATTGTTTATCGTCCATGTCTTTTCCCTTGACCAAGCATCAATGGAATCCTGGAAGCTCCTCCTCAGCCTGTAACAACTTTGCTAATGGACTCCTTGCCGCGATTATTAGGAAAAGCTCTTTGACTTTGCACAATTAGTGTTATTGAAACATCTGCTCAAGAGACAAGGCTCCATGATAGCAAGAGGTATTATCGATGATGTGGATAAGATACACAACTCCGACTCTAGGTATTATGCCATCGTGTTATATAAACATGAGTTAGAGTATTTGAAAGGATTAGTTGAGGAGCAAAAGCATGGTGCAATGGAGGGTGGTCTTTTAGTTATATTAAATGAACCTACCGACAATCGCTGGGACTGTGTCGAGTGGTAAATAGGAATGGCTACAACTAGCAGACATAGGGAATGGTTTGAAACAAAGTTCGTAATGCTGTATCCAGGTTATTCCAAATGTTTAGATTGTGACAAAAAACATCTGTATGTAGCATTTACTTTTCCACAACTAGTATTATTAAGGGCCGGATTTTGAGAAGATTTGGAATAGTTGTTTAAGTTCATATAGCGGACAAGCAGGTAAGCAGAAATGAGAGTAAAGATTGCGTATGGCAAAACAGTATAGTGAGGAGTTTGCATTAGTATATCATTGTCATAGATGTCATGAGGAGATAACCTTTGAAGGTTCTCCACGTATATATCACAATCTTGCTGGTACTGTTCATCTTTGTAAAGACGAGGACAAGGAAGCATATCGGGAATATTGTGAGCTTGTACGGCAGTATTATAATGATGATAAAAAACTATACAATGGGCGAGATTTCTGGAAATGGAGACAGGATTTACGACAACAACAACTGGGAGAGCATCAGCAGAGTGCAACAGTGTATTTTTGTTATGCGTGCTGCAGGGAGATAACTTTTCACGGCAGCCGTATACGTTACAACCTTGATGGTATTCCTCACACCTGTATTGAAGAGGATGTAGAACATTATAGACAATATCGTAATCTTATAAGACGATATCATGATAATGATGAGAGATTATACTCTGGACAAGAGTATTGGAAGTTTAGACGGGATTTAGAAGAGCAATATCAGAATGCAGCTAGGGAGCGCAATAAACGAGTAGCTGAAGAGGAGCAACAGCGACGAGCTGCTGAGGATGAACAACGTCGCAAAGCAGCAGCGGATGAACAACGTCGCAAAGCAGCAGCGGATGAACAGCAGCGACGCAAGCGAGCAGCAAATGAAAAGCGACGAGCAACCAGGGAGCGCAAAAAACGGGCAGCAGAAGAGGAGGCGTGGCGACGAGCCGCGCAGGAGCAACAACGGAGACGAGCTGCTGAGGAGCGCAAAAAACGTAGGAGAGTATCTCCTGAGAGTCAGGCGTTAAAGGTATTAGGGCTTACCCGTAACGTGTTACGACTAGCATTGCAAGAGAAACTTACAGCAATCAAACATGCATTTAGACAACTCGCGTTAAAGTTTCATCCAGACAAAGGTGGTACTTGTGCCCAGTTTAAAGAGATAAATGATGCTTATGAGTATCTAATCAACATAGTGGGTGGCAGTTGTTGAGCATGGTCCGGTTTGCCATACAACAACGTGGAGTGGATGGAGATAATTAAAAAGATGATGCAGATCGTTGTTTTGCTGAGGTAGAAAGATTGGGATGGTTTCCTGTTTTATGTACGACGAGCAGGAGGAATAGCAATGGCACAACATCCTCATCCTGAGACAGCAAGCAGCCATGAACTAAAGCGGTATAAACAAGATAAAGTGATAGGTTTGAAGATCTTCATGGAGGCTCGGTTATTAAATGACACATTTATGGACAATCATACTCAAGACGAGGTAAAGGCTATGGCTAGGCAGTTTGACAAGAAGCGGCAAGCAGACTTTGAAACTATTTGGGAGGAGACTGTGACCCTGACAAACATGGTCAGATATGGCGAGGAGTGGGACAGGTTAACACGGAGCGTTCACTTTGAAAATAGACATGAGGCATTGCGGTTTTATTTTGAAATATTGCTGATGAACCGACTCCTATCTCAAGAGTTTGCGGATGATTTGTATTATGCAGGACTCATTTACAATGCAGAGTACCTATGCCCACCTCTGGATGTAGACTCCTTTGGCAGGGTATGGTACGCGGCTGAAACCGGCACACAGTATTTGAAAGGCAATAAACTTGCTCCATGTTTTTGTGATCAGCATAAGGACAGTGAAATGTCCAAGTTATATGGTGCAGAGGTACAAAAGAAAGTCGCATTAGATTTCATTGAAAGTGATATTTGCAAGGGTGTGGACATGTTACATTACTTGGAGTCCTTGCTGGAAAACAAGATCAATTCCATAGCGCAGGTTAGAAAAGCCGTATTGGAATATGCTGCAGATATAGGATTAGATTACAATAAATTGGATCAAATTTGGGATATTGCAATTGATAGAGCATCTGAGGATGTGCAGAAAAAAGTGGTAATAGACATCTCATCTCATGGTAAAAACACATGTGAGTGGCCTGGTTGTACTTGTAGTGATATTAATCAATTAGAGTTGTATACCAGAGACGATAGACTTGTAAAAGATTTGGCAGAAGATGAGTTAGACAAATATCACAAGGAGCAGGACCAGATTGCAAAGGAGACAAATCAGATAGGAAGTGTATAGAAAATGGCGTTATTATCGACTACCTTTTTTTTCGGCTTGCAGTCGTCTCATCCTCTTATCATGCTCCAATAGCTCAGTATTTTTCTGCGCAATCATGAGAAACTGGTTGACCTGCGTGTACATACTGGCTTTGGCCAAGGCGGGAACAGTCGGTGATTTTATTTGACCAGCATCAAAGACCATCTTGGCTATTTGCTCAATTTGTTTATACTAGAACAAGACAAAAAGTGTCAGCTATGTTGGTACACCATATTGTCAACGATGTCTGGAAGTACAACAAGTAGTAAATATAGAGACCTTTACACGACTCTTCTTATCCTTTCTTGGACTCCTTTACCCACCAACAACTTGCAGCTCAGCTAAAACCCTGCTGGGTACAAGAGGAATGGAATAACTGACAGGAATGTCAAACGCTTCCTTAAAGTTTTTCAAGACACTTTCTATCAGGATTACAGGAAGACCATTATTATTTGCTCGTATAAAGATAAATACGATTTCCTTTTGACTACATTTTGCAAATCTAACCTTCGATTTAGTCCTTTCAAGAATTTCTGAGAGTGAGAGACAGGCGGCAATTTTTTCTATAGATTTTCTATTCTGCGGCTGCATGATCGATCTGTATCTTGAAAAAAGCCAATTTGCTATCTTTGCTTTCTTAGTACGAATAATCGATATCGCCAAAATCATCTGTTCTCGATGACTGAGATGTGGGTTATCTTCGTCAATAATCATATAAAACAGATTGTGCAGGTTTGTGGTAGGAGGCATTCCAGAGATCTGCTTAATAGCATGAGCAAAGATTTCATATTCGCGTTGTTTAATAAGTCCTAAAGAATAGAGTGGTCTGACTAGTGCATAACTATATTCTGGAATTTTCTCTGGTTTGCAGCAGTGTTTGACATGTCTCTGAATTTGAGTTTGATTGATATTTTGTGAGTAATACCCTTTGCCCAATTGCAAGAAGGAGGATAGAACCCCTTCTCGAAGCCCATTTGCACTCACCAAGATATGTTCAAATTCAAGCTTTTGCATTAGAACGTTCATTATACATGAACCGGCAGTTATTGTTTCTGCTCGATTGCTACCCACAGCATCAATCTTGGCAATCTCATATGAAGTCATTTTACGAAGTGTATTGTTAATTGATTGAACATGGTCTAAGTCTATTCTATAATTGTGAATTTTATCAAGCGGATACTTCTTTATTTCTTGATCGTATCTTACCATTGCACGTAATGTTCCACCTACGCCCACAAGTGTTGTGTCAGGGTTGATGTCAAGCCCTTTTCTGTCTGGTAGTTTTTTGGTTATGTGTTCTTCCATTCTGGCATAATCTTTCTTACCATATCCTCCTCCAATACCACTGAAGAATTGTGTCAGCCTTAGTGCCCCCAAAGGTAATGAAATCAATTTTTTAATCTTGAAATTTTCTGTGTATACTAATTCCAAACTCCCGCCGCCTAAATCGAAAAAAAGAGTGCTAGGGATACATGTCGACTGGAGCGCTCCGAGATAAGAATAAAGGGCCTCATCTCTCCCGGATAAAACTCTAAAACGAAATCCTGTCTTTTGAAGAGCTTCATATAGAAAATCATTCTGATTGTTTGCTTCTCTTACTGCACTAGTTGCAATAGATAATACATACTTTATGCACTGGAAATTAATTATATCGCGGAACAATTTCAAGGTATGAATTGTGCGTTCTATGGGTTCCCGGCCAAGGATGCCAGACGGAACGAGATCTTGGCCAAGTCTAACTTTCGCTCCTTCCTGTTGGTAAGCATTGAACGATTTGTTATTGCGGTTCACATGATAATTTACTAATTTTGCAGAGTTAAAACCCAGGTCGACGATTGATACCTTCAAATCTGAAATATCCTCGATCGAAGTAATATAATTGGTTTCTTATATAATTTAACAACAAATTTGACTAGAACCGTAATTGAAAATCGCTTGCAGTTTGTGTGGGATTTTCTAATGAGTTCAGCAGAAATTATAGAAGTAATCCATATCCTTTCAATTTCTCTTAACTGGTCTGAAGGTAATAATCGTAAGGACAAATCCTTGTCGTTATATGGTGCCGAATACAGTGTTATTAGTTGTAAGATTTTGCAGAAGATTACAATGGTGAATCAGGTGTAATTACTATGCTTTACCTTATAAGTATGAAAAACGTAATCAATTATTGACAGTGGTGTTCGTTATGTGATGTGAGATCTATTCAGGTTTTACGCATTTGCTGATCCTAAGGTTACCTGAAGGGATATTATTATACACAAAAAATCGCGAATTTTCAAAGCTATTATAAATAGATTTGAATGAAATATATACACATGTCCTCTTCCTCCAGTCCATTAGAAAAGAATGATATTATAATTATTGGTGGAGCTTCCGCAGGTTTATCTGCGGCGTTATATACTAGTCGCCAGGGTCTAAAGACACTCTTGATTGCAAAAGATATTGGTGGTCAGGCGCTTCTTACAAATTCCATAGAAAATTATCCAGCTTTTGAACATATTGGTGGTTATGAGCTTATGAGTAAACTTGAACGACAAGCTAGGGTCTTTGGAACTGAATCCATGTACGAAGAGGTCACTTCGATAGTAGAAAACAGCAAAAATCATCATACAAAAGGATTTACTGTGAAAACAAGTAACAATAAGCAATATTCGACACTTGCAATAATCCTTGCATTTGGTAAAACTCCAAGAGATCTGAATGTACCTGGAGAACAAGGATTAAAGGGCAAAGGAGTGTCATACTGTGCCGTTTGTGATGGTCCTTTGTTTAAGCAAAAAAGGCCGGCAGTTATTGGTATTGGTGATCCAGCATTAGATTCTGCTTTATTTCTTAAAGGTATGGCTTCAAAAGTATATTTAATTCAGGAATCACATATGTCGGTTGGTTCGGATGATACTATTAGGCTCTTACAAAATGAAAAGAATGTTTCGTTCATTTTTAATTCAGTAGTTAAAAGGGTTAATGGTACTTCTAAAGTGGACTCAATAACTATAGCGAATACAAAAAATATGTCTGAAGAATCTCAATTGGTAATAGACGGTGTATTCGTAGAGATGGGTTATACTGCGAAAACAGATTTTGTAAAAAATCTGGTTCAACTAAACAGTAACAATGAAATCATTGTAGACAAATATTGTGCTACATCAAAACAAGGAATCTTTGCCGCAGGAGATGTTACTGACGTACCGTATAAACAAGCTGTAATATCTGCAGGACAGGGGAGTATTATCGGCTTATAATTACCTACAACGGTTAAAAGGCAGGCAGACAATCAAAGCTGATTGGAGGTCTAATGTTGCAAAGTAATAAGAATAATATTACATTGTGTGTAATGATTTGTCCTTGGCTTAGTTTAGAATCTCCTGAATGGATCAATATGCCAAACCTCGAAACTATCTTTACCATCTATAATCTGAAGCATTTTGAATACCTTGACGATCGAATCAGCTTAGTGATAGTTTTGTTTGTATACTTTTATCTCTGAGTTGCAAATACAAGAACTCCGTGCGTGAATGTTAGTATTCTTCAGTTAGCTATGCATGTTTTATTAGGTAGTTATCTCAAGTCTGAAAATGAGATTCAAGGGATTAGGGTAAAACATATGTCGGGCGTACCAGATCGATATATGTGTGATTTGCAATATATACTATATGTCATAAAGTTTTGAGTTTAAGTAATACCATGTAGCAGGTTCTCAAAATAGAGAATCAAAGATTTGTATAAATATTAGGATCACCTAATTTATGGTCACGAAAATATGTGGTACGATAAAACATTCTCTGGTACAATAAAAATGACTACGATAGTATTGCTCTTTCTGATATCTACTAGTACACTGACATCAATGGTTGACGCTCAAAGAAATTCATCCACGATTCAAAATCAGAAGGGTTCCACTGCTTTAGGGGGTAATAAATCGTTCTATTTATTCACGGACGAAATGGAATGAATTAACGAAACAAAATTGGGAATCCCGGCAGATTATTATATTCCAAATGAATTGGTTGCAAATGAAGGTGATACTGTAACCATACATTTCTATAATCTTGACGCCGGCGACAGACATACTTTCACCATTGGATCACCGTATTATATAAATGAGGATGCGGCTCCTCTGCACAACGTAACTTTTACATTTAAAGCTGGAAATGAAGGAGTGTACAGATTTTATTGTACGTATCATCAACCAAATATGACAGGACAGCTGATAGTACTTCCTTCATCAACTGTATTGACTAATACTGCTAGCAAATGACTTACAGTGAATGATGGATAAGCAACTTAATGCAATGCCCGTACTAGAAGCCTAATTGTGGTACTTACATAGATAGATGACACTTTTCTGCTTGGTATTATTTCTATCATGCGATCTAATGAATGTTTGTAAAAACATTTCAGATGGTGTTAGTCCATTTATACCTCCATGTTCCCTTTTGTCGTTGTATGCCTTAACAAACATGTCATATCTTAACTTCCCCTCATCTATGCTTGATATGTCCTCCACTGAAATGAACTCGTTCTTGACTATCTTGTTGTATGCTTCTATTTTTCCTTGCAGCTGGGGATA
>JBAVTY010000377.1:0-3125 GCA_049696495.1 Candidatus Nitrosopolaris sp. | reverse complement strand
GCAGAAAGTTAAGACAAAGATTTATCGACTATAGCGCCCATAACTTGCATCCTATCGCACACTCTGAGCCCGATACTAATTCGCACTTTACTCAAATAGCCCTTCAGTCATCTCTGGCACAGAAAAGAAAAGAAATGGAATATATGGACCATGAATCTAGAAAGTACGATAACAGTTTTATTCGTCTTTATAATATCTGGAATAATCAATTCAAAGGCATTTGCAAGTAGTTAAGGTTCCTGTTGCACTATACAGGATTTAATCCTTGTAAGTGATGCTATAGTTAATTAATTTGCTTTTAATGTTGTGAGATATAATTGTCGATGGTCTTTTTAGTTGTCTTCCAGACCTTTCCATCCTTAACCACATCTATGGCTCTTCTATTTGCCAACACTCGTAAATAACTAGCAGAATACGGCGTTTCTTTTGCCAATTCTGATAGAGTCAAAAGTTTCTGCTTTTTACCCTCAATTCCTTGTAAATAAGCGTCAAGACTTTGGGATAACAATCCGGCGATGTAAATTAAAAATGGTTTGAAGTAGCCATTGTCAGCCTTTTGTAAGTTACGCAAATACTGATTCCTTTCAACTTTTTTAAAAGCCACAAACGTATAATGATTCCTCAATAATATGAAATTGGTTAGTAGCCGTGCTATCCTACCATTACCATCATGAAATGGTGAAGGACCGGACGGATTGTTGTTTATAAACTCCAACAATTCTTTTACCTCCACAGATATGTTATACCAGGGTGATGGTGTAAACTCTGCTCCCTTGACGGCGATATTGTCGTCCTGTCTATATTTACCAGCGTCCTTCATTACTTTGGTCATTGCCAGATTATGAAGCTTCAAGATATCGCGCTCTATAAGTGGACTTGATCTATTAAATGCTAATCGCTTGATAAATTGTATTGAAGCAGGATGGTTTTTTACCTCTTGTATATCTTGCAATGGTTTACCGGAAATAGTCATTCCCTTCAATACCTGACGGGTCTCACCCAGTGATAGTGTATTACCTTCCATACTATTTGTATTATAAACAAACTCAATCTCTATCGCCTGTTCCAAGTCGCTCAAGGCCTTGTCTGTGAGTTTACCTATTGACTCTAGTTTGCTTTTTCTGTCTGATGCCGCAACCGTCGTAATTGCATATCATTATAGAAAACCACGCCCTGAGTCCTGTTCACTTATTCATTTTTCCTAACAAATGAAGTACGTTTAATCATCCCCGATATCTGCGAATCCTCTTTCATCTATCGCAAAGGATATGTCAGTCATGATATGTTGTGACACACGTTACTTTTGTAATCGCTGTAGGTACAGTAGCCGCCGTGATGCTTGCTGCTCTTACTGCCATATTTACTGTGATGATGACTACCACTGCTGTCACTAGAAGCAGAAGAATTAGAGTTTGTTGGAAGCGACAAGTGATTAATTAGAGGCGTTGGATGAAATAGGTATGATGAACTGATCGATGAAAGAGGCGCGACAGCAGTATTACTCCGTGTTATTGCAGAATACTGCTTCGGAAGAATTCCATTCATACCTGTCACATTGATGCTATAAAATTTTGTTAGGTTTGCAGGATTTGCTTGACAAAGTAATTTCGCGGTTATTCTATTAATACCTTCTCTAAAAGTACCGGCATATGCTGGAGTAAATGTGTACTTCCATTTAGAATAATCATTTCCTCCTGCTGCTCCAGTCGGTATGGTCTTTTGGTATGGTCTTACACCTTCTACAATTACGAAAACCCCGCAATTAGAAGTAGCATTGTAACTCGATGTGCCTGATAGAGCTAAGTTTCTACCAGTAGCCACTTGTTGTCCTTTGACAGGGTCTGTAATTTTCACACCAAGCGATGTTTGTTGTTGGGTCAAAGACAGAAGAAATCGAAATAGTTGATACAAAAAGCATCATGGTAGCAGAGAATATAAACTTGTCAGATTGGCTAAAAGTTCTCAGGGAAGTGAAATTGAAAGAAGACAACAGTTGGCATGATATCGAAGATATATACAAAGCTTACTTTTACGTATGTATATGAAAACGATCATATGCATATCAAAAGTCAAATGGAGGAAAACACTGATCGGCTAGATATAGTAACCGTAAAAAATATTGATGCCAATAGACACCTCCGAATATATACATAAGTTATCGCATTGATATCGCATTGATATCGCATTGATATGCAGATGAGGAATTCTTCTAATGATGTTGATCGTCATGTCCTTACATTTTTCCCCTAGTGTTGGTGTCAGATCCTGTTGTCATCTAATAGATATGGTAATGTTCTCTATTGTGTCATCTATCTATAGGGCAGATTTGCTATTACCACAATTTTTTTAGGATGTACAGAGCGAGCACATCCAGACTTCAGATTCTTGAGGCATCGTAATTCCCAATACAGTGGTGGATTTTTGGATGGTTATGATGATAGTGTTTCAGCAGCTACCAATAGCGGGTACCCATCCACATATAGTGCAAAGGGGTGTAAAGCAGTCGGATAAACAATTTCTACTCATATCATAAGAGGCAAGCCTAGTCGACATACTACTATCACGCTGGGTACATTGTAAGGCCAATTTAGATTATAAATACAAACTTTTGAAAAAGTTGCTCAGGGAGATCTTGGCCGCAAGAGTTATACCAAGCCTGGTCTTGATGAGAGCAACATCTTGCAACCTAATATTGATGAGTTGATCAAACAAAATGGGAGTTCAGATGATGTGCCTCAAGGCTTGATACGCGACCTATATCGGGTCTTTGAAAAGCACAATATTGATGACAAACGGATGATATGTCTATGGATTCCAAAGAGAGGACAACTCAATACAGCAATGAGGTCAAGAGCTCGCGAGCCAGAACTAGCAGAGCGATTGACAGAGTGGTTAGAGGAACTGTAATATCATTGTTTGAAAACTATCAGGGATGGTGAGTTAGGTGCGCTACCTACCAGTAGGATTGCAGGCAATAGGCAAACCCTACAATCCTACTGTCGGGTATGGTAATAACATCATGCTCAACATGGTATATGAAACATCAGGAATTATGTCACTCTCTTAAGGGGTTTAGCCCCGTTGTAGACTCTAAGGCCGATTTAGAAACTCTTCAATCTGATGTT
>JBAVTY010000376.1:0-2148 GCA_049696495.1 Candidatus Nitrosopolaris sp. | reverse complement strand
CCTTTGCTGACAGCTTGACCTACTTTGACTTTTGAGCTTTGATGAGCCAAGTGATCGTACCGTGAATATTCTTCATTGGCATGCATGATAACAATAAAATTTGTAAAGTTCCAATAAATTGGATTAGGCCCACCGATGGTAGAATCGTCATTAACAGAGGTGACTATACCATTGGCTGCAGCGAGTACTGGAGTATTTTCTGGCACTATGAAATCTATTGCATTTCGAAGGTTTCCTGCGTGAGCTGGAGAGGACGTTCTGTCTACTTTTTCCAACAAATTCTTCGGAACAGGTAATCTATAGCGGTTGATAGCACTTTTTTCCAAAGCTCTTAATATCTTCCAAGCTTTAAAATGTCAAGTTTGATTATATCTTTTTCTTACTCTGCACCTGAACCTTTTGTTCCTCGTGCTTGTCTTCTTGCTGCTGCTCCGATCCAAAAGATGAGATGAGAGAATAAAGGTTCGTGTCTAGTTGCATCAAATGGTTTTGCTGTCATCGGTTCCGAATTTATTTATTGTTTCCGAATGTGAGATGGTCCCCATCGTGACACAGACAATCTTTGTCTTTGCTTCGTTCCAAGTCAAAAACGACTCCGCAATTTCTGCAAATCCGTATATTGCTCACTCTCTTTCTCCTGTACCTATTTTTGTCTTTAGCTCCAGGTTGCTGTCATATGAAAGAATATTATTGTAGTTTGATTATTTCGTCCCATGATCCAGTTGCTGATAACATATAGTATTTGCTAGTATTTCCAGATTCAAATTGTATTATATCTCCAACTGATATTTGGATTTGAAATAATACGTATCTTACTAGTAACTTTCTGCATCATGACATCAACCGTAGTGATGATTAGAAGTCCAAGTTCCGAACAAGTACTCGCCGACAGATCCTTCCTGGGGACTTCAATTGGTTTTCCATGTTCATCTAGTGCAACTTGGGTCACATAAAAATGATGGAATCACAATTGTTCGGAAAGCTGATTACCACTCCACAAAAGTTATGATTCAGTGTGTTTAAATTTTACCTCAAGAAAGAGAATGGGTATTACTGAATCAGTCAAATTTAATCTACCTAATAATGCGATGGCATGTGTCACTTGTTCTTGTACAGACGATTGTGGATATGGAAGTGTAGCCTAATTACTTTCTTGCAATCTAACCATCATAAGATGAGGTCTGCTTCCTCAGGTGCGTCTTCTCTAAGGCCCATTGCTTATGACCTATACCCGCTGAGCTACTGCACTCTTCCTAGTCCTCGTTTTTACCAACATACTCACATTTGTATCGATTGGCTATATACAATTCGATTAGTGATGACAACATGCTAGTGACAAGTTGGGACAGCTTAGTAGCATTGACGTGTCGAAGAATCTTCTAGAAGATGTTTTTCTCACGTACGTGCAAAATATTGAAAATTTTGTGGAAAGTTAAGCCCTGGGGCTAAGCTCTGTAGTCGACTACATATCAGTGAGATAACATACCGCATAAGCAACAATCACATACATAAATAACGGCTAAAGTGCGATGGTTTAATAATCAAACTGCAGCTAGTTACATAAACTTCGTGTTTACGTAACTAGCGAGATTCTCTTCATTGTTTAGATCTCGCGTTACATTACTATTATGTATCTGATAATCCCATCACAACCTTTCCATCCTTTATTACTCTTTTTTCAAAGTCATTTACGGTTTCGTTTTCAATTTTTTCCTTTTTTAGAGCAGATAATAACTTGTTTGCTGTAGATTCGCCTTGTTCAGATATAAGTTTGGCTTGTATGAAATTCTTTACTTTCTCATCTGTCATAGCAGGATCAATTTTAAATGAGGCCATTCTTTCTTTGATTACTTTCTTTTCTATATCTTCTATACTCACCGCAGAGACCTTCAATGGGGTAGTCTCAGGCGAGACGAGATTTGTTCTGTTAATGAACGATGCTAATACACACTTTGCGGAAAGTCTTTCTTCAAATCTTGAAAAGTTGATATCAGATCTTTTTCCTGAGGACAAGGTTCCTATTATCTTAATTAGAACAATTTTACCTGTTAGGTCCTCCATTTGTTCTATCATCGAATTTAATTTATCCTCTACTTGTTTGACTGTATTTTGATTTACATTAATGATTTTGAATATGATATCGACTAT
>JBAVTY010000375.1:0-2836 GCA_049696495.1 Candidatus Nitrosopolaris sp. | reverse complement strand
GTTCTACATCGGAGATCGTAGTCAACTCAGGATAGCTTCCGGCCCCAGCAGGTTTATACCATAGTTCATAGGGCTATGCTAATTATAATCTATGATATCGACGTTCTTTTTCATCAACATATAACATTCATACCTAACACGACAAATACATAATATATTTGACCTAGACTTTTACTGTATGTGAAGATTTAAGATAAGCGTTAATCCGGCCATCTGATGGAAATTCGTCATTGTTATCCAATCTATGTCATTATTAATTGACCTCAATGAGATGAGTGCTGCAAATATTAATCCTCCTGTGGCAAGACAATTAATTGTCCTACCATTGATGGAGCATGATATTTGCAAGCAAATTGGAAGACACCAGGGTGATCTGCTACGAAGGTGGCTGTTCCATTTTGACCAGGTGCAACATCAATATCTACGTTGTAAGGTGCATCAATTGTAAATGAATGTTTATCTCCATGTGGAGTTTCGATGTTGTAGAAGTGCACAACAACCCTGTCGCCTTGATTGACTACTATAGTTTGTAATGAAAATTCGTCGCTTACCAGCCTTGCTTTCTGTATCCCCTTAGTCTCATTAAAACCTGGAACATCTGTATTGTATATGTTGAATACCTTAGTAGGCGAAGATGATGACGCTATATCTTTAGCACCCACCATCTGTGGAGTCGAAATTGCTGTGCTCGCTAGTAGTAGGAATTAAGGACAACAGGATTATTGTATAAAGTTGATAGAAACCATAAATGTTCTATCAATTAGAACAAGCAAATATATTAACTCTAGGTTCATTCTCATTTTTTAGAACGAACAATTAAGAGATAGATATTTTATCTTCTTTCAGAATTATCAACTTTGAAATGAAAAATAAGCGAACTCATATCTAAGTGCTCCCGAGCTGTTGGGTGGCAATACCAAGTGCAACTTTCGCATTAACCTCGAACAGTAAGTATTTAATCTTACATAAAAGATACAGGGCGTATATATCTTAATATGCGATTCTCAGGTATGAGACTTGTACCGAATCGCGACAATTTGCAAGCGTACTATTTTCCAATAAGAAAAGACATTTGTAACTAAGCTTTCATTTAATCGAATTATTCCTGATTCATATATACTACACATATCCTCAGTGTTACAAGTATGTTTGACTCAAAAACTACGAACAGCAATGCTAACTATTCTATAGAATGGGCGGTAGATAGCTATATTGCTGTTATGGTGCAATCTACCCCACGAGAACAGCCAACCATCCCGCTTTGAAAACATTGAACCCGCTTCCCCATACTCCAAAATTAAGATTTAGAATTGCCATTTTAGGCCAGGAAGTATTCGCGTCGGGATAGGAAATGCCAACATCATCAACTGCAAAACCCCTTGGCCTAGCTAGCCATAAAACACACAGTTAAGAAAAAACTACCCCATACTACTACGTCTAGTGTAGGGCATGTCCTTACCACATGCGTTTGTCTAAATACTAATGGTTTGGAATTAGGTTTATCTCACGAATATACGATTAGACAGACCTAGAACAACTTATGCTCTTCTGTATAGAGCAGGCCGATCTCTCGTGCGACCTTTAAAGGTTTTTCTTTTGATTATGTTAGTATGTATTTCACAATGTCACTAAAAAAACGTACAAGATGGTCGTTAATTGCAGCAGGTCTAATATTGGTTATCTCAGGGATAATCTTTACGTTACAAAGCAAATTCATAGTCGGCCCAACCTCTTCATTTATGTATGGTAATCCAGGTTGGACAGTTAATGGTTCCGTTGTTATTGGCATAGGGATTGTTGTGCTTGTATCTGGTTTTCTACTATGGCGGATATATTCCAAATAGTTCAACAACCGATACAGATGCGACTACCAACGAGTTGGCTTGTAGAGATGGAATTTTTTTTCTATTGAGATAGCAGAATGTGGGTCCGTCTAGGCACAAGTGTCGTTTTTACGTGCAACCTCTATTCTTAACTAACTGGACTTTGCGCTCCTGTTCAGTCATTGTCACTTTAAATCGTCTCCATGGATTATCCCCGAAGTGCAGAAGACAAAATTGCCTCTGATGAAGCATGGTTCTTGTTATGCATTATAGTAGTATACTTCGGGAAAGAACCAAACAGAATTGATTACCACGGAAAGGTTAGCCAAAGTAATGGCAGTTATCCAGTAATTTAGTTTAGCAAGCCTATTACAAACCAGATGCGAAAAAAATATGATTTTAAAATCAAGGGAGCTAAAGTATTTGGGGCCTCCAATAAAATTGCAAGGCTATCAAAACCATTACAATCCAGGTTTAGACGTTTACATCTGCCGCCAAATACCGAAGAGCAATTTCTAGGGGTATCGGTCAAACTTTTGCCGAAGTTGAAAATTGCTCAGGTCATAGGAAAAGCAGTATGGGATCAGCGAGGGATATTCGCGATGTGATCTCGATTGGAAAGTTGGTACGAAAGAATGACGGCCCTGAAGAAGTCGAGCAATTAGTACAATGACCAAGTATGGAACCACTTTGAGTGACCGTACTCGAGAATCTGGCAGTGCATAAATCTGAGATTGGAGAATTTGTCCTATCCGTTTTGCACTCTTCTCTTTGATTTATTTCTGTTTGTCATGTGCCGCTAGTACTATGTGTAGGCTTCCTGTACTTGCTACCAGAACACCTGCAACTACTGCTATTGCCATTAGCGTAGTAGATGTTTTGTGGTTCTTTGCTATGCTTGTCATTTTGTGGTTACGCTCTTATTTAGTAAATGTTTCAGCTAACTATAAGAATACGTTCAAACATCTTTTTCCTTACACTAGTCTTTCTTCTGATGTTGTGAATAAACTGGA
>JBAVTY010000374.1:0-2249 GCA_049696495.1 Candidatus Nitrosopolaris sp. | reverse complement strand
GGACATTGACCCAGTCTATCCCACTAACAATTCCATTCGGGTCGGTCACAGATACATATCGAAATTAAAGCGTCATTGTAGTGACCTAAACGCCGTGATTAGCAGTGGTGAGATGTATTTTCAATGCAAAATATTAAAAAATGGATGTTATGTATCAGCGTATGAATTAAGCCTTTGAGCACTTTGTCGATGGATACCAATATTGGCAGAAATAGTTAGAATCAATAATTTTACAAAGCGACAAAGAATGAACTCTGATGCAAACGTATAAAGCATGATCTTAACGACAGAAGTGAAGAATTGGCACCGATCGATGATATTGTATCAAGCAAGCAAGTTGGGCTAATGTATGCATGACTATCGCAATGCTAGTCTATTTTCTGCAAACGACGTTTTACTTTGATAAGGCTATGATAAATGGGTTAGTGCATTATTACTATTTTTGTATTGTACTCATCATCGCAATTGCCAAAAGTCCTGCGATAAAAAATAATAATCCAAGTAGATTATCTATATACTTACTCTTTACCAAAGCCTCATAATATTGCGCAACTGAGGATGGAGAATCAAGATTAAGACTCCTTCTTGGACCTCCATATAGTAGCGATTTACCAAAGAATATAGCAGAAATAACTAAAAAGAATTGTGGAGTCAGTTTGAAGAGCAATGGTTTAATAGTAAATGCTAGAGATAATCCAAATTGAATAACCATCAACCCTGCAACTGTGGTTATCATGAACTTAGATCTATCTTGAAATCCTTCGATACTAGTTGTCACGAACCTTTTCCCATAATCAATCCACATCCTCTCAGTTTCCGATGCTGGCCTAACATCTATGCTCTGATATTCAGTATGGAGCGGATGCATTTTATCAGATTCAACGGTATTATGGAATGAAGTATTACAATTCAAAGATGAAGTTGAATATTTTGTTAGTCATAACTATGAATGAGATTTTGAGATTAAGATGAAAATGGCTTCTGACCATCCAAGAGAGTGATTCTTACTGTATTAAACATTCACAATAAACTGGCCTCATCAGGATTGGTGTTTTTTTCTCTCTGGCGATTGTACAATCCTTCCCCTCGCTCATTAGACGGCAACTCTGGTCTGACAAGGTAATGCGAAATTTTCTTCAAGTAGTTAAGCAAAGGGTATAATATCAACAACGAACTTTTCTAATGCTATGTCCAAAAAGTCTAAATCTGCTGCTCGACACAGTCTCACTATCAGGTCCAAGGTCACACTCAGCCGCATACTCGAAGTCACAAATAATTCATTGAAGATAGAAATCAATGATAAAGGCACTATTACTGGGAGATATATGGGAACCCAGTTGGGTACCACAGATAACACAACAAATCAAGACGGTACTTCAAGCTGGAGTGGTAAATTCATGCAAACGACCAATAAGGGAGAAATGATAGTTGCAACAGGGAGCGGAACAGGCGAGACCCCAAATTCGAAAGGTA
This sequence comes from Candidatus Nitrosopolaris sp., assembly GCA_049696495.1. Classification (GTDB taxonomy): domain Archaea; phylum Thermoproteota; class Nitrososphaeria; order Nitrososphaerales; family Nitrososphaeraceae; genus Nitrosopolaris. Next base: position 776 of record JBAVTY010000374.1, on the reverse strand, counting down.
TTGTAAAGATAAGAGGCGAAGGTGATATGTGGACACAGTCTACTAGGTTAGCTAACCTCAGTGGTGCAAAGTGGACGTGCGAGGGTGAGAGCAATATCAGAAAGGGAAGTACGGTTATCTACGTTAACATTAAGGAGAGGGAGTAAATAGAATACTTTAGCATAGTGAGCCTGATCTTCGCTAACTCAGTATCTGCGTAGGGCTGCGGGACGGTAATATGAATAAAGCAACACCTTTCGCGCTTACGATAGCATTATTCGGTTGCGATTCCTGAATTGAGTTTATCTATTTATCACGATGACTTACGAGAGTCAAGTTTTTCAGGATGACGATTCTCCAATAATTACAGAATGAGCTCGGACCCAAGGAGTGGCCTAGTAAATGTCAAAGAGCAACCACTAATCGAAGGCGAGAAAATATTTCCAAAAAAAGTTGCCATTGTTTTTTTTAGAGCATACAAAGCATAAGAGATGGTTATTTAAAGGAAGTAATCTACGCTTGGATTTTGACCAGGTCGCCTGTGCTCTTCTGTTCGCTCCTCAGGATGTTTTGAGATAAATTCAGAATGAAGGAATGCAATAACTCGCTTTCTAAGCCAACTACGTGGATCAATAATTTTAGCCGAGTTGCCGAATTCGCTTGCTATTGTTGTTACTTCTGATACGTGACGTGTCGAACATAATAATTTCTTTCGCTTGTCATTCACTGACGGGTGCACGGGGAAACACCTGGTTTAGGAGTAATCACGCATGTTAAGTTAACACTTACTGTATAGT
>JBAVTY010000373.1:0-3684 GCA_049696495.1 Candidatus Nitrosopolaris sp. | reverse complement strand
TCAGACGTATGTGCAAATAGGTTCTATCAATACATTGAAGAACTAAAAGACCAGGTATCCGAGTACCTTGACAAGCAATTTGGAAGATGGTGCTAAAATGACATTTGCTATGACACTTGACTTAGTTCTTGGGAACATCCGTTGCCGCAAACATACTGACTAGTTAATAAACACCAACCATAGCAATCTATTCACTTTATTGAATTCTAAATGACAATGCTCATGATAGTCTATCTTTGACAGTAGGAAATTACCGTGAAATATCCTCGCTCCCCGCCCGCTCGTAGGACTCGATGTTTGATCACATGTCAAGAATCGGATCGGTCTGAGTGTTTACCTCATTTTTCATCAAACCATCTAACACTGCTAACGTTAACTTAAAATTTTTTCATTCTCTTCGATGTACGGTAGTACTTTATTTTCGATAATCGATTTAGCATCTGAATCTACATCGAAAGATAAAAGTAGATAAAATTTGCTTTCATAATCAGCACTCCCACTGAGTAAAATTGGTACCGTTGCACGAACCAGCTTTTCGTATTTCCCTATTGAATATTGTAGTCTACCTATCTTTATTTCAAAGTCTTCCCTTGTTGCGACGCGAAGAACAGCTTGCATAGCATATTGCGAAGTTTCATCGCTTGTCATCAAGGGATCTAAACCTAGTCTATATGTCGTTACTGCTAGACTACCCATATTATTCGCTATACCTGCAAATCTGATGGACTTGTCTATTTCTAGTATCTGTTCGCAGATATCCGAAAGAAGCTCTTCTGACAAAGTGTCTGTCTGTATCTTACTTATGAGGGTATTTGTATTTATTTTAATTTCACTTATCTATATGAAAAAGATATAGTTAATTTTATTCATGAATCCTGCAAGTTCGTTGCCTATTTTCAATATATAATCGTTAACGTAAAATCATACATAGTAATTTGTATATAATATATAATTGTATATAACGAATTTTCATATGATGTTGCTACTGGGGTTTCTGCACCACTTTTTTGTGGAATAGTCTCAAATGATTTAATCAGATAGCCACAGTAACAGAGGTTAGCAGACGGATTTCAAAGAGAGAAAAAAATTTATAAAGGCTGGAATTGACGATGCAGCAAAAAAATGAAGGGCGACGTCGATAAAATCCCTGATTTTTCTGGGGTAGGAGATGAATGGTTGGGAATAGTAGAAAAGACAAGGAAGGAACTTCAGAAACCGTTTGACGAACTCACAAGACTATAAATCTCAAGTCTTGATTCCGACATCATAGACGAGATCAAGGCTAGGACGACACGGACACTATTCCTGAGATGTAGCAAATGCGGTTCAGCCAAAACACGCATTGACAAACGAGGACGTGTCATTTGGTTACAGGTTAGGTGGGTTTCTTTGTGTGTTACAGGTATAAAATAGGAGAAAGCAAACCAAGATATCATATACCAATGCAGCAGGTGTGGCCTCGCGGGCGAATATCCAAAAATATCTAACGTCGTTCGTTTACTTGTCTGTCTGTGACTAATTGATGGGAGCGACTACAAATACAACAGCCAAGGTCAATGCAATACCTAATACAACCCTGCACAACGCCGGCGTACCGAAGCCTAGTAAAGACTTTCTTACCCCGTATTATAAAGGAATGGCTTACTTAAATGCAGGGAATTATACCGAGGCTATTCCATATTTTGATAAAGCTCTAGCCATTAATTCTAATTACTCTTTAACATTAAACAACAAAGGTGCACCTCTATATGGCCTAGGAATATATAACGAGTCTATTGCATATTTTAATAAAGCTTTGTCCGTTAATCCGCATTACACTACAGCGTTATACAATAAAGGTGCCGCTCTAAGTAAATTAGGAATATATAACGAGTCTATTGCATATTTTAATAAAGTTTTAGCTATACAACCTACAAATGCTCTTGCGATAGCCGGTAAGAAATTAGATCTTGCCGCGTTTAGTAAGACAAACATTATCGCCAAACCCACAGGTACGATAGCAACCCCTCATCAAACAAGCGATTTTGCTTACTACCTCCAGAAACGTGCAACAGCACCACCACCATCCTCGCTTACAAGCACACATACACAAAAGACAAGAAACCTTACTTGCGACCAGCCCGGGCATACTTCTTGTTATAGTATTGGTTACTCTAATGGCCTTCTCAATACACGAGTGAGTTGTAGTACCATGTTGCTAAATTCATCAGCTAACATGACCAGCTAATAACTATTGTTTGGGTTATAAAGTGGCTGCACAACACATGCTACAACAACATCGGTAAGAGCCGACAAATTTAGCTTAGGAGTGGCGTTTCAACGTGGTTTCGAGTAAGTACTGAGGACGAAAGAGAGGCCAATGTGCAGCGCTCAGGTTTTCTGGCGACAGATCAGGACCAGTCTTAATGAAGGCTTTAGCGTCGAGCGCGATGCAGCCATTAAGCCAACGGGTACGTGCTTTGAAAAAATACAAGTTTGATGATAAGCGAATTGTAGCAGAATTCTCTATTAGACGTTCCATGAAAAAAGAGAGAACAGGAATAGAATACGACCGGCGTAGACTCGAAGAGAGGATAAGAAAAGTAAAAGATGTGTTACCATTGGCCGAACAAAGTCTGAGTGAAAAAAGTACATCATTTTATTATCTTTGTATTTCAGGGATCTCATAGATGAATTTCTAGGTTCTTACTATAGGATACAAGTAATATGACAATTATGCAACAAGCATAGTAGTGAGGATGAATTGTAATGACTGATTTTGAGATCGAAAAGAGTCGTGCTAATGTCAACAGTTTTGGTATTGCTTATTGCTACAGCTGCAGCTACAATCCTTACGTCTAATTTGGCGCTCGCTGATTGGGAAACAAGTTTTCAACAAAAACCACAAATCGCATTTCCGGGTGGTTCGGCAGCTATAATGCCTTACGTCAATAAGATAGGTTCGGGTTCGTCATCTTCATCTTCATTCGTGGCATCATCATCGACAGCTAAAGATCCCTATGAACACATCAGTAGTAATAATATTAATCCTCTTCAACCCCGTGACGGAAGTCCACAGGCAAGCAGAACCAACAATAATAATGTTGATGCAAATGCTTATAGCATTACCACTACAGGTAACACCGGCTTTACACCGACAACCCGCACGATTCAGCCAATGACCGTAACGAGCGAACCTTCTCATGCACAAAGGCAGCAGCAAAATCCAACATCACCAGAGGTAGTGACGCCACGAAGTCCATCCCAAGTAACACCTCCAATAGTGACACTATCGTTTGGAGGTCAGATAACATGCAAACCTACGGAACTGTTACGCAGTGGTAAGTGCATTCCACAACCGCCAACTTGCGTACCTATTGGACTATCACAAGACAGTAAATGCAGTCCGAGACCTTCATACCATCATCACATTTTGATGTTAAAACAGTCAGTCAGATCTTTTTGGCATCGTTGATATTACTATTGTCTTCGTCTCAAGAATGGGGTAGCCTAACATTATTCGCTGGAAGTCTAGTAGTAGGTTTTATTGAAATGTCTTTACTACCTCCATCATTACACCAAGTTCAAAATTGGAGTAGGATGTCATAACAAGAGCAGTTTCAGAGGAATCCAATTTGGGTGAATTCAAATACAGGTTTGATGCGATGAAATAGTAGATCTAATTCCAAGGACGACAAGTCATAT
>JBAVTY010000372.1:0-25437 GCA_049696495.1 Candidatus Nitrosopolaris sp. | reverse complement strand
TATTCTTGGAGAAGCACATCTGTAGAGCCGTTAATAGAACATATCAAAGATGTCTTCAAAATAGATCCTTTACCGGTAAGAGGATGCCAGAAAGCAGCTGCAATAGTACTACTATCGGTATTGATCTATTAAATCATGGTCTACTACAATTGTATAACAGGTAACAAAGACCCAAAAGCGATAAGACACATGCTAGGGAGCTAATCAAACAGAAAATTAATTTAAAAATGGCGACATAAATAATGTTGGAGATTATATTAAAGAATAAGCTGTCTGAGAACAATGAATCCTGGCGTTATCGATCTTTTCTAGGTTAGGTAAAATTGCCATAGTTTTTCGTTGCAAAATGGAATCAAGAATCAGCTCCTCATATCATAAGAATATACTCACAAGACATTCTCAAAAATTTACATGTGCTTACGGAGAATGTGACACACCATAGCAGCAATATATATTTTCAGACGGAAGGCGGAAAAGTGTTTGAAATATCAAAAATTAATATTAAACTTAAAAGTTAATTAATATGTCCCTTTCAAATGAAGGCGTAATCGACATGCAAAATAGACGATGGAAATTATCAGCAATTACCATAGCGGTAGCTTCGACAATTGGAATTCTCACGCTGTTTATATCAACTCCATCTTCGGCCGCGCCGCCAACTCCATCTTCGGCCGCGCCGCCAACTCCATCTCCTAATGCAGTACTGACCAAACCACTACTTGCTATTGCGGCCGCAATTGCGATAGCTGGAGGACTAATTGGGACTGGTAACGCTCAGCAGGGTATCGGTGCTGCAGGTATGGGTATAATAGCTGAGAAGCCTGAGAAGTTTGGTCAGGTGTTGTTCTTCTTTGTCATTCCTGAAACACTCTGGATTATTGGCTTCGTACTTGGAATAATTCTGTTGCTTGGTATTCTCTAGCAACGGTCGACATGAGCATCGAGAATTACGTAGCGGAAATACAGGGCAGAAAGAGAAGGGAACTGGAGTCTTTGGATATTCGCCTAGCGGAAGAAAAAACAGCTATACAAATTAAGAAAGATAATGCGATTAATGACTTACAAGAATATTACTCAAACGAGGCAAGGCTAAAGTCTGAAAGAGAGGCAGCGAGGATTGTTGAAGCAGCGAGGTTGCAGGCGAAGAAAATCTTATTTGATGCCATTAATCTAAATCTAGATTCAGCATTTGAGGTCATCAAAGAGAAATTAAGGAACTATGCGGAAAGTAGCGACTATAAGATAGCGTTACAGAAAATGATAGTTACTGCTAAAAAGAACCTTGGACCTAAGATCAATGTCATATGTCGCGAAAAGGATCGCTCAGCCTTGGAAGAGATGGGTGTAGCTGTAATCAAGACAAACCAGACTATAGGTGGAGTGATAGCCGAAAATGAAAATGGGACCATGGAACTTGACTTGACCTTCGAAGAGCTGCTGAGGATACATGAAGATGAAGCAAAAAGCATCATCCTGGAGGAAATAGTTTAGTGCCTACTTCACAATATTCATCTTCATTCGGAAGATTGCAGGCGCTATCGGTAAACTTTCTCTCGCCAGCGTTTGTACAGGATTTGCTCAAGGCAAAGGATGTTTTCGAGATGGCAAAAATGTTGCAGGGAACATGGTATGGCGAAGAGATTGAAAAAGCGGCTTCTATGTATCAACCTCCGGAACTGTTAGAAGTAGCATTGAATCGTCATTTGGTTAGGATAAATAAGATCGCCTTGGATGCTTCTCCTTTTAACGGCAAAAATGCAGTCCGAGCATATTTGTTAAAATGGGATATATACAATATAGAGTTGATATTATCATCCAAAAACATTGGGAGGACTATTACTGAAACAGAACCTTTCCTAGTTTCCAGCCGCAATTTTCCTGCAGGAATCTCGGCGGGCAATATCCCACATGACGAGATAAAACTTATCCTGTCACAAACAGGGGTTGAAGCTGCGGTAAATCAATTGCTTAAATATAGCTATGGAACAATACTTTTACAGTATATTGATGCTTATCAAAAGACAAATGATCTCGGGCCTATGATAGCAGGTCTGCAAGCATACTACTACCAAAGCTTACTTGGCTCGCTAAGATTTTTTCAAGGTGACGAAGGAATTATCAGAGAAATGTTTAGAACTGAGATAGACAAGAAGAATATTCTTAACTTGCTGAAAGGAAAAGAAGCGAATGCTGATAAGTCTATTGTCAGCAAACACGTCGTGGAAGGTGGAAATATCTCAGTAAGCGAACTAATGGACATGTACGGCGTAAATAATGTACTCGAATTTGTAAACAGGATAGAGATCTATTTTCCGTTGGGTCAAGCTGTTGGTTATTACAAGAACACTGGCAGTTTAGTCGACTTCGAGATTGGTCTGGATAAATTTATCAATAACAAATATGAAGATAAACTGAAGAATATTGCACTCTCTATAGGCTCAATATTCTACTTCATAATCATGGCAGAGCATGAGCGTGAAAATATTAGAAGAATAGCCTATGGCAAGAGATACGATATTTCGAGTGATCGGATAGCATCCATGATGATAATAAATGACTGAACAAACTTCGAAGAAGGACCTGGGCCGTAAGATCGCAGTCTTAGGGGAGCGTGAGCTGGTCATGGGTTATCGGCTGCTTGGGATAGATGATACCTTTACTATGAGCACGGATTATACTGAGGTCACCAAGACATTGCAACGATTGATGTCATCCAAAGAATTCGCCTTGATTATTGCTAGCGACTCAGTTCGAAATGCCATTTCGGAAGGCTTTCGTGAGAGTGTAGAAACATCAATAGAACCTCTTGTGCTATTTTTGCCAGCATTCCAAGGGAACATTGAGGAAGAGTCGATATCTTCTTTGGCGAGACGAGTACTAGGAATCAGTATTAAGATGGGTTGAATGAAGATGGTAGAAGCTGTAGTTTCACGTATTTCAGGACCAGTAGTAGTTGCCTCGGGGCTTGAAGGAGCCCAAATGTACGATGTAGTAAGAATTGGGGATTTAGGGCTTGTAGGAGAGATTATCCGTCTTGAGGGTAACAATGCGACAGTACAGGTTTACGAAGATACTACGGGACTACGACCGGGAGAAAAACTCGTCAATACGAAAAGACCTCTTTCTATTCAACTTGGTCCAGGCCTGCTGACTTCGATTTATGATGGCATACAAAGACCGCTAAACGTATTAAGAGAACAAAGTGGGGACTTTATTGGTAGAGGAAAAATAATTCCGGCGTTGGATCAAGACAAGAAATGGCAGTTTATCTCACTCAAGAAAATAGGAGCTGACGTTTCTCAAGGAGAAATCATAGGAGAGGTCCAGGAAACACCACTGATAAAGCATAAGATTATGATTCCCTATGGCACTCAAGGAAAACTAGAGGAAATAAGTGAAGGAAAGTATAATGTGAACGAAATCGTCGCAACAGTAAAAACTCCATACGCAAAATTCGATATTGGATTATCAAGCTGGTGGACTGTTAGAACGCCTAGGCCAGTGCTTCGCAAGCTACCACCTGAGTCTCCACTACTTACGGGTCAGCGTGTTTTAGACACATTTTTCCCAATTGCAAAAGGAGGAACTGCCGCAATTCCTGGTCCTTTTGGAAGTGGCAAGACTGTTACACAGCAACAACTAGCAAAATGGGCTGACAGCGATGTGATAGTTTATGTCGGATGTGGAGAGAGGGGAAACGAGATGACCGAAGTACTTACTACTTTTCCAGAGTTAGAGGATCCTAAATCAAAGCGTCCTCTAATGGAACGCACAATCCTTGTCGCTAACACCTCGAACATGCCGGTTGCAGCACGCGAAGCAAGTATTTACACAGGGATCACCATGGGCGAGTATTACCGTGACATGGGCTATGGGGTAGCGCTCATGGCCGATAGCACTTCTCGATGGGCAGAGGCACTTAGAGAAATATCAGGAAGGCTGGAGGAAATGCCTGGAGAGGAAGGATATCCTGCTTATTTGGGCAGGCGACTCGCTGAATTTTATGAAAGAGGAGGTAAGGCAATCGTATATTCTCCAGAGGAACGAATTGGATCTTTAACACTGGTAGGAGCAGTCTCGCCGCCAGGCGGAGATTTTTCTGAACCGGTCTCACAGAATACACTTCGGGTTACCAGAGTATTCTGGGCACTTGACGCAAGTTTGGCTTCGCGAAGGCATTTTCCTTCGATCAATTGGCTAACAAGCTATTCGCTATATGCAGACGATTTGAGTAACTGGTATGGCCAAAACGTATCTCCTGAATGGGTCTCTCTGAGGAAGCAGGCTTTAGAAATTTTACAAAGAGAATCGGAGTTAGAAGAGATTGTTCAGCTAGTTGGATATGATGCCCTACCAGAACCCGAGAAAGGAATTCTCGATACAGCTCGCTCGCTTAGGGAAGATTATTTACAGCAAAGCGCTTACGATGAAGTCGACACTTATACATCCATAAGGAAGCAGTTTTTAATGCTCTCTATAATATTAGAATTTGGCAAGATGGAAGCAGACGCGATTAAGAAAGGTGTTCGCTCTTCGCGTATAGGTGCTCTTGAAGCAAGAAAGCTTATATCAAAAATAAAATGGACGCCTGAGGATAAAGTTGAACAGCTATTGCGAGAGATCAGGACTAGCATGAGCCAGGAATTTGAGGATCTGTTGATCCAGGTGACACAATAAAGTGTCTACGATAGCTTTTAAAACACTCTCTAAAATAGCAGGGCCACTGATATTCGTAGAAGGAGTGGACAATGCGGCATATGGTGAAATGGTGGAGATTAAACTCGTAGATGGACAAAGGCGTCAGGGTCAAGTGCTCGACACAAGGAAGGGTCTAGCGGTGGTGCAGGTATTTGGGCCAACGTTAGGACTAGGTACTTCAGGAACTTCAACTAGATTTCTTGGACAAACTGCCACGCTATCGGTATCAGATGAGATGTTAGGCCGGGTATTTGATGGATTGGGGAATCCTAGAGATAACGGTCCTAAGATTGTATCAAAACAAAAGTTCGATTTGGTTGGTTCTGGCATCAACCCGTATTCTAGAGAGCAACCCTCTGAATTCATCCAGACAGGAATGTCGAATATCGATGGAATGAACACACTTGTGAGAGGTCAGAAACTGCCGATTTTTTCGGGTGCTGGTCTACCTCATAATACGCTCGCATCGCAAATTGCTAGACAAGCAAAGGTCCTAGGGGCGGCTGAAAGCTTTTCTGTGGTATTTGCCGCAATAGGGATCACTAGCGAAGAGGCAAACTTTTTTGTGAAACAATTTGAAGAGAGTGGCGCTTTAGGACGAACAGTTCTTTTTTTGAACCTTTCTTCGGATCCTTCAATGGAACGTGTACTAACCCCAAGACTAGCCTTGACAACTGCGGAATTTCTTGCATATGAACGGGAGATGCACGTTCTCGTTATCTTGACAGACATGACAAATTACTGTGAAGCTCTAAGAGAGATAGCTGCTGCGCGTGAAGAAGTTCCAGGGAGAAGAGGATATCCAGGTTATATGTATACAGATCTTGCTTCTATCTACGAACGTGCAGGCAGAATAAAGGGGAGAAAGGGTTCAGTTACACAGATTCCAATTTTGACTATGCCTGCAGACGACATCACGCATCCGATACCTGACCTTACTGGATACATAACCGAAGGACAGATAGTCTTGAGCAGGGATTTACAACGTGCAGATATTCATCCGCCCGCCGACGTCTTGACAAGTCTTTCCCGTTTAATGAATCAAGGAATCGGGAAGGGTCGGACAAGGGAAGATCATAGAAGTCTGGCAGATCAACTCTATGCGACATATGCCCAGGGTAAGGACGCAAGAGCATTGGCAGCGATCGTTGGTGAAGAAGCTCTTAGCGAATTGGATAGAAAGTTTTTAAAGATAGCAAACAATTTTGAGCGAAAATTTGTAAATCAGGGTTTGGATGAAAATCGGTCAATTGAGGAAACACTAAACATCGGATGGGACCTTCTAAGTGAGCTTTCTGAATCGGAGATGAAGCGTATCAAGCCTGAATTCATTGAAAAATATGGGAGAAAAAAGGGATCAAAGGCGGAGGTCGAGTGATCAAGTAATTGCCATCTGCAATTAATATTCGCCCAACGCGTCTCGAATACATACGAACTAAAAGAAGAATCGTTATCGCCAGAAAGGGTTTAAAACTCTTAAAGCTCAAGCGGCAGGCATTGATTCTGGAATTTTTCAGTACTAGCAAGACCGCTGCAACATTAAGAAGTGGTTTGCAGTACGAGCTAATGAAAGGCTATGAAAGCCTGAGGATGGCAGAAATGATGGCAGGCCCAATTCGACTGGAAAATGAGGCAATGAAAATTCCTAGTCTTACCAATCTGGATATCAAGTCAAAGAACGTGATGGGAGTTCGTATACCCAAATTAGTAGGTGGCCAAAGACATGATCCTCTTACAGAATATCTCTTAGAGCTTCCAACTGCAATTAACGAAGCGATAAAATCCTTTCAGCAGGTTCATAAGATGGTCTTGGACGTCGCTGAAAAGGAGACGGCGTTGAGGAAGCTTCTGCTCGAAATAGAGAAAACAAAACGCAAATCAAATGCAATCGAAAATGTTTTTATTCCCAGGTTAGCGGCCGCGGTTAAATTCATCACTTTTAGACTCGATGAAATGGAACGTGATACGTTCATTATGCTGAAAACGGTAAAGCGTAAAATGGGAGAGAGAGAACAAGAAAGTATTAAAAAGGAGGAACAAAGAATTCTTGCCGGTTAGGTTTGCGAACCCTCAACAGAGAAAATTTTACATATTAATGAGGGCATTTAAGATAGGTAACATTATCGGCACCATCGTTGTGGTTCTGTTTATAGGTAAGCATTTTTTTGGAGGCTAATGATGTCAAATACTCAAGAGGCTTACATTCAGACCCTAAGACAGATCAAGGATGCTGAGAGTAGCGCAGAGAAAGAAATCGAAACACGAAAGAAAGAGGTTGAAGAAGAAATCAGAAATTTGCAGATTCAGCTTGAGAAGTTAATAGAGGAATCAAAGACCGAAGGTGAGAAGCGTGTAAGCAAAAGTATCGAGGAAGCTAGAAAGAAGGCTCAAGCAGAAGCAGATTCAATCATTAACGAGGCTCAAATTAAGTCAAAAAATATTTCTGCTCATGTAGATGATAAGACCGTAAGAAGGATAATAGGTATCTTGCTGGGAGTTGAGTGAAGGAACTTGTTAAAGCCTGTGCCAATGACACGGATAGCTGCCATTGGCCTTAAAAGAAATAAACAGGTTATAGTATCAATACTTCACGACCTTGGTACAGTGCAATTAGAACCTCTCTCGAAAGATGCAGCCGCTATGTTAAGCAATGGACGAGAAGGTGACCCCTATAGAGAGGTAATTCTATCGGACCAACTTCTACGGATGAGAGCCTTGAAAGCAGCGCTTCCACCTTCCACGGTTGTGCAGCGACATCACTTTAAATCAACTGAGGAGCTTCTAAATGAGGCGAGGGGTATAGATATTGATGAAAAAGTCGGTCATCTGGAAAGACAAAGGGAAGATCTCCTTACGCAGTTAAAAGATACAGAGAATAATTTAAGACTTGTCGAAGAGTTTTCGTTCTTTCCTGAAGATCTTAGAATCTTACATTTGTCATCTGCCCACTCCTATTTTGGGCGTGGAGCATCAGAGAAATTCGCGGGATTTAAGAAAGCGATTGAAGAACGGAAGAAAGAGGTCTTGTTGTACTACAAGGAAGAGAAAGAAACTACGCACTTTGTTCTTGTTATTATGCCAAATTTTCCTACTCAAGTTCTTGCTTCTCTAGTCCAGTCACACGGCATTACTCTTGAACCGGTACCTAATCTTAGCGGGAAACCATCTGATATAATTCAGGTTCAAAAAAATCAAAAAAGCGAAATCTCCAAGAAACTACAATCCATAAACGAGCAGCTTTTAGAAATTTCAAAAAAATACTATTCGACCATTGTAAGCATACAAGAGCAGCTTGAAATAGAGAATAAAATGTTAGAGATCACGGATAATTTCGGACTGAGCGCAGATACGTTTGCACTGGAAGGATGGGCGCCCAAGTCAAAGATCATAGAGATAGGTAAAATATTTGATAGACACACAACGAACACCACCCTGTATCTATTAAAGACGGCAGAAAGGCCACCGACTCTTCTAGCAAATCCCAGAAAATTTCGAGTCTTTGAATCGTTTGTAAGATTTTACTCCATGCCGTCGGGAGATGAGTTCGATCCGACTCTTATCTTCGGTCTCCTCTTTCCAGCTTTTTACGGTATGATGCTTGGTGACGTCGGCTATGGGCTTGTCATACTTCTCGTTTCGATGTGGGTGATACGTAGAGTCGAACGTGGCAAACGTAATCTCACTATCATGCCTAAACCATTAAGAAAATTTGCCATGATGATAGTGAGGCCAAGTCAAATGGTCAAGTTGGCAAAAGCAATTATCCCAGGTGCGATAATCGCGATAATCTTAGGGTTTATGTTCAACCTATATTTTGGCTTTCATATTAACGGCTACCTCTTTCACTATGCGCAGGGTCTACATTACTTCCCCACTAATGGCACATTTCTAGACCCGGTTGGGACCTCTGGTCTGAAAAAACTCTTGTTATTTAGTGGCTATTTGGGCCTAGGCATGGTCTCCTTCGGCCTAATACTAGGTATCATCAATAGTTTGAGAGAGGGGCAAAAACGACACGCGATTGGGAAAGTTGGCTGGCTCCTATTTGGATGGGGCATCGTTCTCATTGGCTTAGCACTCTTGCATCATAATCATATCAACCCTGTACGTCATCCTCTAGGAATGCTCTATTTCGGTATAGTATTGGCCGGTATTGGCTTAATGTTTTACGGCGAAGGCGTTCGAGCGGTTATGGAGTTACCCTCGATAATAAGCCATATTCTCTCTTATACGAGAATTGTGGGAATATTGTTGGCGTCTGTTATTTTGGCATCAGTCATCGATTTTATTTTCATAAGGACGCTGCATCACACCTTGCCTTATATCGTTCTAGGAATAATGATATTTTTTATTGGTCACATATTTAATATAATACTAGGAGTGTTTGAACCCGGTATTCAGGGAGCAAGATTGCTTTACGTTGAATTCTTTTCAAAGTTCTATCACGGAAATGGAAAGCCATTCAGGCCGTTCGGGACTAGAAGGAAATTCACGGTTGAACAATATAATGCTGAAGTGTAGCCCCAATTCTTCAACAAAAGGTCTATAATTGTGTGCGAATCTAGACTTACCAATGTCGCGGACGGATTTAGAAACATATTTGAAATACAGAACCCTTGAAGATATGCTCAAAGTCATTGTATACTCTGCCCAATCAGCCCTCGGCTTAACACCAATGCTTTATCACATCGTACATAATAGCCGAGAAATTCTGTTTATCCAGACAGGAAGTGTAGGAGGGAACATTGTGCATTTCGTCATCCAAGAACAAAAGCCGAAGGAAAAGTTTATTCAGTTAAAAAGGTTTACAGGCGAATTTAGCTTCCATGACAGTATAGGAACTGACGCACAATCGATCTACGTCCCAATATTAGAGCTCGAAAGCTGCTCACTTAAATTTCCACTATAGTTCCATAATGCTAGCCCTTTCCCATAGTTTGTGGGGAATTTCTTTCAGTTATGTCGAGACCGTTACACCCTTTCTCGTAGCTGACTGCTCACAATAAGTATATTGGGGAAGCAAGAAATGAAGACTAATCAGATAAATTGAATAATAGTGTATCGCATTAAATAGATCTGTTCTTGAAAGTAGCGCTGTCCATTGCAGGCAGTGATTCTGGTGCCGGTGCAGGAATACAGGCAGATCTAAAGACTTTCACAACTCTGGGCGTCTATGGATGTACGGCTATTACTACAGTAACTGCACAGAACACTCGGGAAGTTTCTGGCATCTTCGAGCTCGATCCAGAATCCATTGCGAAACAAATAAGATCAGTCATTCAGGACATACCTCCTGATGCTATCAAAATCGGAATGGTCTATAACAAGCAAAATATTCAAACTATTAGTGGGGAATTGAAAAGGTCTGATGTTCCAGTCGTATTAGATCCAATCCTGTCAGCCAGTAGCGGCGGACAACTTCTACTCCCTGATGCTTTCGAATCCTTTAAGGCAGAACTTCTTCCACTCTCAACTATCATAACTCCAAATCGTCTAGAAGCGCAAAAGATCATAGGTTTCAAGATAATATCACAGAGTGATGTTTTTAGAGCGGCCAGAAAAATAAAAGATCTCGGAGCGAAAAATGTTATCATAAAAGGCAATCACTTTGAAAAGAAGGAAGTCGCTGATATTCTTTTGAATTCAGAAGGCAGATTGATCGAAATTTCAAATTCCAGATTAAGCTTACATGATACCCATGGAACAGGATGTAATTTTTCAGCAGCAATTACGGCATTTCTTGCAAGAGGCTTTACTATAATCGAGGCTTTCAAGTTAGCCAATAAATACGTACGGGATTCCTTTCAAAACTCCTTAAAAATAGGCAACGGACTTTTGGTTTCTAACCCGGGAGGCTCTATGTATGATTATGCAAGTAAGTATATCGTTATGAAGGAGCTCCGTAGTGCTATTGAAGAAATCGAAACATTTGAGAATTTTGGCAATTTGATCCCTGAAACTCAGTCAAATATCGCATTCGCTCTTCCTGACGCGCGCGAATTAGATCATGTAGCCGCCATAAAAGGGAGATTTGTTAAAATTGGTGACAATGTAACATCCGCTTCTTCGATACTTGAATTCGGTGCTTCCAAACATGTTGGTTCCGCAATTCTTGCCTATATGACAGTCAACAGACTCATCCGATCCGCTATGAACATAAAATACGATGAGAAAATAAGAAAAATTATCATGAGTATTTTTAAGGTTTCAAACTACGATAGAAGAAAAGAGCCAGGACATATTTCGAAGAAAGAAGGGATGTCAATTTCTTGGGGAATTAAATACGCATTAGCAAAATATCCTGAAGCTGAAATTATATATCATAAAGGAGCTCTAGGCAAAGAGCCTATGTGCATCATATTTGCAAGTAACCCTACTGAAGTCGTCAATAAACTTAGGATAATATTAAAACATATGTAAATCATAAGATACTGTCTTCGAGATTTCGTCGGGCTTTCTTTGACGTCATTAGCAGATAGCCCCCTACAGCTACTACACATATTCCACCTATTGTGAAAAAGATTGGAACTAAATCCAGTCCGGCTATCACAAACAATGCGTTGATTTTTGAAAATACAATCCTTGCGGCAGACATGCCTGCGATAAGAATTATCCCTGTAGTTATGAGGATAAATGCAGGCTTACGCTCTGCACTTGATCTGGCGGTTCCAAAGGCGACGCCCGCAAGTATAAGGCTAGGTGCGCCTGCTATCGAAACAATTTGGACAGTAACCCCAAAAGGATCAACGGAGACTTGTGGAGAGATAGACCACTTAATCAAGAAATTGTAGAAAGATAGAATCAGAACTACGAACATAATTCCGAGAGCCAGAGATCCCAAAGCAACCCAAGTTTCAAATTTTGTCATACGCTGCTCCTGTGATTAATATTATTATTAATGATATTATTAATTAATATACTCTCTTTATGTGATGCCCACTAGCCCAGCCAGTTCCCTTCTGCTTGCTGAACCTAAAACCTCAGCTGCTCTTTCTGGCCTAGTCTTATTTACATAGACTCCAAAGCCTCGCTCAAGGCCAGACCACGCGTTCATTTGTGGATATACCTCGATATGCCAATGTATTTGACGGCTGTTCTTTTTTTCCGGAGCCAAATGAAACACAAGATTGAATGGTGGTTCATCCAACGCTTTTGACATTCCTCCGAGCGTTGCCCTCATCATAAGTGCAAGATCAGTTATCTCCTTCTGTGTACTTTTCGAGAAAGCAGTTGTGTGCCGCTTAGGATAAATCCAAAATTCATAGGGGTAAGTGGGAGCCCAAGGAGAGAATGAAATAAAGCTATCTGTACTTAATATCTGCCTCGGACCACTCGACTCGGTAGAAACAATATTGCATGCAGGGCAACTCCCATTTTCGTTCATGTACCTGTGCGACGCTTCAGCCTCTACCTCGATGATTGGAGGGATCGTGGCAAAGGTCACAATGTTAAGATGTGGATGATTGATTGACGTGCCAGCCCTCAAGCCACTATCAACGTAAATGGCAACATAGGATACACTCTTCTGCGTATACAGCCATCTTACCCTGTCTTGAATTACCAAAAGCACATTTGCCCACTGGTCGATTGAAATCTGAGATAACTTACGGTCATGATCCGGAGAAGCGACCAATACCTGATGGTAGCCGTATGCTGGCTCGCTGTATAGCGGTTTGTCTGTGTAACTGTGGGGTGAGCTAGTTGTTACAGCAGGAGTATTACTTTGGAAAACCCTCACGCACCAGTTGCCGATTATGCTTTCCTCACTATCAGATAGTCGTTGGAGCATGCCATCTTTGGCCACCAGTGCAATTAGCGCAGGTTCAGTCATGGCCTCGTTGCCTGGACAATATGGACACATGCTATTTAGCGAAGAATTGATTCGTTCACTTTCGTTTGATCTTGGCACTATTACGAACTTATCTAATACATAGTCTTTCCTCAGATCCCCCAATTGTTACGCTGCCCCCAAAGCATCCTAGGAATTCGTTTAATTAAAGCTTCTGCATCAAGCTTTTCATGTTCGTTTGCTCTAGTTCTCTCTCCACTAACTATAGTCACAGATAAATTTATCAATCTAGATGTACTTCTGAGATGACAAATCAAGACCATTCTGATAAAAAGATCGTATATGTTTTGATCGATGGAGTATCTGATTTACCGAATCCAAATTTGAACGAATTAACTCCTCTTGAGGCTGCCTATACTCCAAATATGGATTATTTAGCTAAGAACGGGTGCATGGGAGAGGTAATAACAGTAGGAGAAGGAATTGCACCACAATCCGATATTGCAGTCTTTAATATGCTTGGCTATGACTTCCGTGACGTACGATACGTAGGCAGAGGGGTAATAGAATCGATTGGATCTGACATAGATTTTCGTGATGGCGATCTAGCCTTGCGGGGAAACTTTGCAACCGTTGATGATAAATCGCAAATAATAGACAGAAGAGCAGGTAGAAACATTCAGCAGTATGAGGCCACTGACATTTGTCGAACTCTGGAAGAAAAAATGAAATTCAGCGATATCGGTGTTTCATTTGTTATAAAGCCCACAATTGCACATCGTGTGAGTGTCAGGTTCAGACACACTACTTTGAAATTCTCTGATAAGATAACCAATACTGATCCAGCTTACGAGAAGGTCGACGGTATGGGTACAGCCAAACTCAATCTAGGTAACTCGCACATAGAAAAATCATATGCCGAGGAACCCACTGAATCAGCAGGAGCCGCTGCCAAAACTGTTAATGAATTTTCCGAACAAGTGATAAAAATCCTTAGAGAACATCCAATCAACAAACGACGCGCGGCGTCAGGAAGGCCGCCTATTAATGCTATCCTCTTAAGAGACTCTGGGAACACTACTCCGAAACTCCAATCAATTAGGAAAAAGTACAACATGAATATTGCAAGTATCGTCGACATGCCGGTGGAAATCGGTATTTCCAAGGTTTTAGATATGAAGACACTTGAAGCAGGGAATATCAATGATTATGAAAGAAAAGCTATCGTCGCTGTAGATAACTTGGAAGATACTGATGGCATCTATGTCCACATAAAGGGACCGGACGAATTTGGTCACGACGGTGATGCACGAGGGAAAAAGAGGAGCATAGAAGACATCGACAGATTGTTCTTTGGGACGTTACGAAAAGGCTTAAGAAGCGAGGGACAGATGATAATAATCTCCGCTGACCATTCTACACCCTGTATAAAGAAAGCCCACAGTGCTGATCCTGTGCCCCTCTTATTTTCGGGGGAAATGGTCAAAAAGGATACTAGTACGAGATTCACTGAAAAAAATGCTTCAATAGGAAGGATGGGGCGTATGATGGGTTCAATGGTGCTCAGAACCGCGATCGAAATGATAAGGAACGATAGTGGATCTACTAGTTGAACCTGATTCCTGTTATGCTGAAGGTGAATCAGATCGCATAAATAATCCTGTCTTATATTCTGCCGCTTATTAGTATGACCTTACATTGCTCGCAGACTTGCTCATCTATATTGGACTCCATATTATGGTGCACATCGCAAATTATTAATGTGTAACGCATATAATTACACAATTCCACGAATTTGGCCATAGTGTTTGGAGTATACGCCTTGTCTGAAGCTAAGTCTCTTGCTATGTCATCGGTCATGCGCATCACTTCCATAACAGAGGCCAGCTTAGTCATAAGCCCTATGTCTCCCCTCGTCCCTCGAAGGTAGTTGCTAATGGCTGCTTGAGTAACACCAAGTACTTTGGCGACGATTTCCTCCTTCATTTCGTATTCATTTACGAGTTTCTTCGCTAAAATCGCCCTTATAGCAGGAATTAGGGACTTTGCTTCGATTTCCGAAGGTAATAACATTAGCGTAAAAAAAAGGTTGTAATTCTTATTTAAAGGTTCTCGAGAAGAAAACAAGACATATTTAAGTAAGCGCTCACCTTGCATCCATTGTCTCGAGATGATAGATAGTTCAATGATGTTTTCTGGACTGCTGAAGATTTGCCGACGCAACTGGATGAAAGGGGAAACCGAATGCGGGTAAAGTTTGGATTCACTCAAGGGTTGAATGTTGCTCGTTTGGGCCTAGATGAAACCCAAATAATGACCGCTTGTCAAATAGCCGACCGAATGAATTATGATTCTATTTGGACTATGGACCATTCTAATGTTCCACAATGGAAAAACGCTGTGGTAAATGACGCATGGCTTATGCTTGCAGCCATAGGCACAATCACTAGGAATGTTGAATTGGGGACTTGCGTGACTGATGCCATTAGAAGACATCCGTCGGCCGTCGCACTCTCTGCAATAACGTTGGACAGGATTACGAACGGCAGGGCCATGCTTGGTATAGGGGCAGGCGAAGCTCAAAATGTTGTCGACTTTGGAATAGAATTTTCTAAACCAGTAACGAAATTTAAAGAACAATTAGAGGTCATCAAAAGACTCTTTGATTCAGACCCTGACCACCGCGTCAACTACGAAGGCGAATACTACAAACTTACAAACGCATGTCTTCAGAGCAAGCCTATTCGCAAACCAAGACCCCCCATCTACATCGCAGCTGGTGCGAAAAAAACTCTCGAATTGTGTGCCACGTATGGTGATGGCTGGATACCGATAGGTTACACTCCAGAATTATTTCAACGACATGCTGAAGTTATCCGCGAAAATGCCAAGAAAATAGGGAGGAATCTTTCTGATTTCCAATTTGCAAACGATGTGGATATCTACTTTACCGACGATGGGGAAGAAGCATGGAATAAGATGAAAAATGCAGTCAAAGTAAGTTTATACAAACCTGAATTATTAAGCGTACATAATATACAACAAGATTCGGAATTCGATTTCCGTCGCTACTTTACCGAATATGCCATGAACAAACCAGAACTTATGGAGCAAATGAAAAAGGCAGCTTTGAAAATCCCGGACAGTGTCGCAAGAACGGCGATAGGCGTGGGTAGACCCGACGACGTTATCGAGATGTTAGAGAGATTTATCAGGGCAGGTACAAATCACTTTATCATAAGATTCTGGGGAGATGGTTACTTCAAAAATATAGAAATGTTTGGCAACAAAATCATACCCTATTTTAAGGAACAATCTGGTAAGTAAGAAGCAAGTTTGAAAAGGATGGATTCTAAAAATAAGTATCGAGTGAATGTTGAGGTAATCTCTTATTGTCGTCTTTTTTTGGCATGTTGCTTTTTACAACTGGTTCCGCGTCAAATCCCAGTCTCTTAAGCGAATCCGCAAAGTCTTGGGAAAATCCATGAAACGTGTAAATTTTCTCAGCATGAGACGCTCTCACAAACTCAAGCAATTCCATGTAGTCACAGTGATCGCTCATTACAACAGCATGATCAAGACCCATCATGTTTCGGTACCCATTATCCATCGCCCAGCCGCTGAACCCCACGCATACAGCCCCGTATTTTTGCTTCATAAGTTTCACAAAATCACTTCTTGATTGCATTAGCGGCGAAATCATTACCCATGGCCTAGTCCTACTCAGTAATCCTTGTTTTTCCGCTTCCGAAAACATAATCGCGTCCTTTAGCGCGACGCCCAATTTCTTGTAAGCAATGTTCATTTTATAGACGGCGTCATGGATATAAAATGGCTCCCAATGACTGAACATTCTAGTCAATATTTGTGCTTTGCCTAGTGGGTAGCCCATCAGCAGAACAGGAATGCCTTGGTCATACATCTCAGAAATGAACTTATTCGTTTTATGAATAACATCTGTGATGTCAGGAAAAACGTAATGAGGTCGACCGAATGTTGCTTCTATAATCAAAGTTCGTACCTCTGGGACGCGGGCTGATTTCATAAATGCCCTTTCTCTCGTAGATATGTCACCAGTGTAGTAAAGGTTATCATCTATCAATAGACCCTTGGAGCCAAGAATGTGGCCTGTATCTAACAGTTGGAAGCCGTTGTATTCTTCATTTATTTCGCTCATTGGAAATCCGCGAGCATCAGCGATTAGACACGTTTCCTTCGAGGTAAGAATTTTGTTTCTGCTAGTTAGGGGCGTTCGAGAATAGTTTCGGCAAAGGTGGTCAGTATGCGCATGAGAGAAAAACGCAAAGTCGCAGGGAACAGGCCTGTTTGGATCAACTGAAATTTTGTTCTTGCCGCTGTAAATCACCATGCAAGAATCAATAAAGGTAACTGAGAATGACATTCGTATGCTCTGACTTTGAGATGTATTTTAAGATTTTAGTTCGAATGCACCGTGGCATTGAGATTTAAGAAGGAGTGTTATCAACTACAGACATTTGATTAATCTTGCCATCTTGATCTCCGGACGTGGCAGTAATATGGATGCGATATTGTCAGCGATCAAGATTGGAAAGATCGAAAATGTTAAACCCTCGATTGTTATTTGCAATAATCCTGATGCGGCCGGTCTCAAAATTGCCTCAGAAAAATTTGGTGTATCAACTAGGACTTTGGTGGATTATGGCACATACCCCAAGGGTTGGGCCTACGATAAAAAATTGGTTCCAGTATTAGAAGAATACGGCGTAAATAAAAAAGAAGGTGTGATATGTCTTGCAGGATTCAATCGCATCCTGAGCCCTGAATTTGTTGGCACCTACAAGATGCGAATAATGAATATACATCCAGCCCTTCTACCATCTTTTCAAGGCCTACATGCACAGAAGCAGGCTTTAGAATATGGTGTAAAAGTAAGCGGATGCACTGTCCATTTTGTGGACGAAGGGGTCGATACGGGACCAATAATACTGCAAAGGACCGTGCCTGTGCTTGCTTCTGATACGGAAGAATTGTTAGCAGAAAGAATATTAAAAGTAGAGCACGAACTCTATCCGAAAGCCCTTGGCTTGTTTTCAAAGGGATATATTAGGATTGAAGGTCGAAGAGTCTCCATTAAGAAAATGAAATAGGTAAGAACTTAACTGAAGCCTTGCTTTTAACGATTAGAAAAGTCGACAATTCATTAATCGGAGCGACTTTCACGAAAAATAAACCAAAATATTACACTTTGGTATTTGATAAGCATTTGACAGCACAGATATTAGACGGGCTAGCAGCAGCTGCAAACGTGCGGTCGAATGTGAAAAGGGCCGCCAATCAATTGCAGAGCGAGGGAATTAAGCCATGCTTAGCAACGGTTCTTGTGGGAGATGATCCAAGTTCGACCATATATGTTAGAAATAAGCAAAAGGCCGCTGCAGCCACTGGGATCTTGACACGAGATCATAAACTTCCATCATCTTGCACGCAACGTGAATTAATAGAACTTATTGAGACACTAAACACGGACATTGAAGTACATGGTATTTTGATTCAGCTGCCTCTTCCTTCGCAGATCAATGAATCTATAGTATTTAGCATTCTTAATCCAATCAAGGACGTAGACGGACTGACGCCATATAATGCAGGTATGTTGGTTGGTGGAAAAGCGCTTTTCAAACCATGTACGCCTTCTGGAATTGTGGAATTACTAGATTTTAACAAAATCGAGATATCAGGAATGGATTCACTTATCGTGAATCGAAGCACTCTAGTTGGTAAACCTCTTGCATTTCTACTACTGGAGAGAGACGCGACAGTCATCCTATGCCATTCGAAAACGAAAATGCTGGTAGAAAAGTTAAGAAACGCTGATATAGTGGTCACTGCTGTCGGTAACCGCGAACATTTTTTCCTGACGGCGGATATGATAAAACCTCATTCGATAATAGTTGATGTAGGTATTAGCAGACATGGTGGAAAAATAGCCGGCGATGTAGACTTCGAAAATGTAAAGGACAAAGCTTCCTGGATTACCCCAGTACCTGGTGGAGTCGGACCGATGACCATCTCTATGCTTCTGAAGAATACGATAACAGCCGCCTCTCTGAAAAAAAATGAATACTGAAGAAAGAACGATCGCAAGTAACAAAGACAAGATGCGTCGAATGATGCTTGAAAAGCGTAATTCTCTATCTTCTGCAACTATAGATACAAAAAGTGCAGAAATTCAACAGAGATTTACTAATTCATATGAATTTAACCATGCCAAAATATTGGCAAGTTACTATCCTACCGGGTCGGAAGTGAGAACAGAAAAGATAATTAGTGCTGCGTTGAAAAGCAGTAGGCTCGTGACGCTCCCACGCACAGAAGGAGACCATATCAAGTTTTATCAAATTTTCTTGAATACTGACCTGATTGCCGGCAGATTTGGGATCAAAGAGCCTTCAATATCGTCCAATTCTTTTGTTCCAGATAACATCGACCTACTTTTGGTCCCGGGAATCCTCTTCGATATTAGCGGATATAGGATAGGCTACGGATACGGATATTATGATAGGTTTATTGCGAGAAAAAAAAATTCTACTGTTTCTGTAGGTCTGGCATATGAATCTCAGATGTGTGAAGAAGTCCCACGATCTTATTATGATCAGAAAGTTAACATTTTGGTTACGGAAAAAAGGATGCTCTATTTTTGAGACTGGACTATTGCTTAGTGACGTCAGGCAACAGCTTCGATTATTGTCTGCAGCAAGTTAAATGTTCTAGTACTAAAACATGGAATAAATATACATACATATACAAGGATCTGTTAAAAATAGAAAAAATGCTCGGTATATGGCAAGAAGCACAGACTGTTACCATTTAGAAGGCTGTAGAAAGCTTTCGCCTCTATTCAGAAATTATTATATGCCAGACTCCGACCTGCGTACGAAGAGCCTTCAAATTTTAGCTGGGATCGCTCGTGAAGCCTGAGTTTCAAAGTTTTTAATATTTGAAAGACTATTTTCGAGTGGTATTAAATCATAGAGAACAACTTGCTCTGCCAATATCCGTTCTAAAATGTTGCTCATCGGTACCCCATGATATTCGTTCTACGGCGGAATATGCTTTGATAGCAGCTTGCTTTATGTTCGGCCCCAATGCACAGACGCCCAAAACTCTGCCTCCGTTGGTTAGAACTCTATTGCCCTCATCTCGTTTTGTGCCTGCGTGAAAAATCATAATATTGCGGTCAAAAGCAGAGTCGAGACCTCTTATCCTCCTACCCTTTTCATAGCTGCCAGGATAGCCTTTTGCGGCCATAACTACACAGACGGAAGATTCATTATGCCATTCAAGAGGCTGCAAGGAGTCAAGTCTTTCTTCGGTCAATGCCTGTAAATATTCGAAAATGTCTGACTTTAATCTCATCATGATGGGCTGGCATTCAGGGTCTCCCATTCTTACATTGTATTCTAAAACGTAAGGGCGCTTTAGAGCAGAGTCGACCATTATTCCAGCATACAGAAAACCTTTGAACGGCTCTCCTTGCTTACTCATTCCCCTCACAGTAGGCTCCATTATATGTTTCATAATTTTTCCATGTAAATCAGAGTCAATCAGCGGTGCAGGAGAATAGCTCCCCATGCCTCCAGTATTAGAGCCTTGGTCATTATCGAATATACGTTTATGATCTTTACTTGACACAAGCGGCATAATCGTCGTTCCGTCACAAATAGCAATAAAGGATAATTCTTCTCCAGAAAGTCTTTCTTCGATAATTACTTTTTGGCCTGCAACGCCGAATTTATTTTTGATCATCATCAAATCTAGCGCACCAAGGGCGTCATCTTGGGTATCGCATACTACTACCCCCTTGCCAGCCGCCAATCCGTCGGCTTTGATCACAAGTGGGTTTCTTTGTCTTACTACATAGTCCTTGGCCTTTTCTATATCTGAAAATGTCGAAAAGTTTGCTGTAGGAATCTGACCTTCTTTCATAAAGTTTTTAGCAAAACTCTTGCTCGATTCTAATAACGCGGCACCCTTTGTAGGACCAAGTATCGATAAACCCTCTTCAAGAAACAAATCTACTATACCGTTCGCAAGGGGAGTCTCTGGTCCTATTACAGTGAAGCATTCGTTTTCTTTTGCAAACATCACAAGTCTTTTTAATTCATCGGCTTTGATGTTGATATTTGGCCAAGTGCCACCGTTACCTTCAGCATAATACACATTTTTTGCATTTTTGCTCTGTGAAAGTTTCCACCCAAGAGCATGTTCCCTTCCACCACTGCCAACGACCAGTATGTTTTTTTTATTCAAAACAAATAACCGATCGAGTCCTGAGAATAAATAAACTAGTCGAAGGAGAGGGTGATTTCTTCTAGTTTCTTTTTATTCGATAGGAGACCGATGGCTTTCTCCAGCTGACTGGTCCAAGGCAAGAACCAACGTGTTCGTGTCCAAAGGCCGGAACATGCCTGAAGAATAGAAGGAGAGTGTTAAAACACACCTAGCTAGATAAGAGTGCAATCTCAACTAAGTAGTTTAGATGAGGTATCTGATAATAATGCTTTGACAAAGTGTGTATATTCAGTATCATTAAATCTAATTGTTACAAACTTATTATGCTTTTTTGCTAGTTCAATGCATAACAAATGGTAACATGGCTTTCCATTTGAAAGCGTCTTGTAATAATAACTTTTGCAAGAGCAAAAGCCGAGTTCAATATCTACCCAATGTTCATTGTCTCTGCCAACAATAGTCCAAATAGCTCTCCCACTTGGTTGGAATATGTGAAATTTGACTGCGCCTTCTTCTAAGAGCCTATTTACTCTTTCAGTCTTCATAATTTCCTAATTTCGATGGGGATGTATTTCAGTGATGAGGTGTTTCGGCTGTCGCTTTTAGAGTAGCACGTGTCCACAGTCCATGCGCGATAAAACCTGCGCCTAAAGCAATCAGAACATAGTCTATCCCATAGTGTATTAAAGCCGTCCAGTATCCGTGCCAACCTTCAGCTGCTGCAGCATAAAAGAAGAGGATACAAAGGAGAATTAAAGCCATTCCTACTATAATTTCACTATTTATCCGCCCAAGCATTACCAATACTTAATAACACTATTATAAAAACTAGTATTATAAGTTTGCAAATTGAATCTTCCCAAATTAAATAGTATGATGATAGCGATTCATTTTTTGCGTTTAGTCCGTAACGATCTATCGCGATATACCTTTATCCCGAGAATCTTATTCGGCCTGCCTGTTAGAGGTATTGCTGATGCATATGGCGATGTTACGGGGCCTATTAATTCAACAACCTTGCCCACACCTTTACCGTTTTGGTCGACCAATATTTCTCCAGAGTGGGTTTCCTTGCTTGAAGAACCTAGAAGTCGTATAATGAGCCTACTACTTTTTGCCAGATGCATAACCTCCCCAACTTCCTCTTTAGTCATAATTAATGACTATTCTAGATCTTTGAGCAGTCATAATTATGTTCTCCTCCTAATGTTGATGATGTTAGTGATCTCGACTATTTCGCCTTGATTTTCTGTTTACTCTTCTGTTGTTGCATTTTCTCAGCTACGCGAATAAGAATCGTCGATTTTTTTTGTTCTGCAGATTTTGGCAGGACTATGTAACCTGATTTTACAAACGATCTTCTTGGGTACCTCACTTGTTCAGAAGTTTCTTGCGGCACAGGCTCGAAACCGGCCTGTATTGCGGCATCATTCAATTCTGCAATCGTTGGATCAAAAACCGCCCGCTCGTTTTTTATCCTACGTCCCTTACTTCTAGATAGAGCCTTGTTGAAATAATCCAGCCAAAGTATTATGTGATCGTAGTCTTTCAACTGAAATACAGTTTATGACGCATTGATATTAACTTTAAACACCAATTGCCATTTTTGTGTCTGTCAGATAAGCCAGCCATATCAAGTATGGTGTATTGTGGGTATTCACGTGGTAGATTGCCGAAAGGGTATTGTTTGCTATTCTTGATAAGGGAGATCATGCTGGTAACTGGCTGCCTAATAAGCAGGATCTCTTCTATATTCCTACAAGCCACGTCGGTCTCCACTTCAGATCCTTTTCTGAATACTCGTCTATTCATTTCCGCAAGATGGTAGCAGATCTGTCATACCATCAAAAGCACCATTGACGCTAAGCCATAACATGCTACTGCGAATCGCCCGCAAACCTCTTGATCATCATACATGAGGAGCGGCTCTTGAAAAGAGATGTTTGATTAACTCTCTACAGGTAATTTGATATCACATACGGTATCGCCAAGGTGCTAACACTGATGCTAGCCCATCTTTCCTCTTGTGTTTGACAGCAAGGATATAAGCCATACAGGATGACAGCCATATTCGAATTCAGCCTGCAAAGTGCAGCTTATGATGATGGTTATTGAGTAGTATCAGAATGTGTGGAGATTTATAAAACAGAACACCGGACTTACTGTTTGATATGGGGAGTAGAAAACGTACTAGGATAAGACCTCGACGAACGCGAAACACCGTTGATGGGCGTTGTCCAAAATGTACTACTATAGTTAAATTTAATGTCTCAGGTACTGTTGGAGATGAACTCTATGAATGCACAGGTTGCATGTCGAAGTATCATGTTGATGATTTGTAATCAGCCTTGCTAAATTTTTCCATTTCGAAGATGTGATAAATAAGCAAAATCAATTCTGCATAAGAGAGGCATAGGTGCAAAGTTGGCCACTACTTGCTCTGGTCGGTTCCGGCTGTTATTACCAACTACGCATTGAAAAATTTCTCACAATGGTAATGCTGTTCTCTTGCTGCGAACGGAAACTGACGTTCGCAAAGTCTCGATTGGCGAGATTCATTTCATTGATAGGAACTTTTAAATCTCCACCTTTACGGCCGAAGGGGTATATTTATTCGATCTAAAACGCAATATATCACCTTATGACAGAGCAGAAAATGCTATAGAATGGTACAAGAAAGATTCAAGGTATGTTTACATGCAAAAATTGAATCATCAGCGAATGCAAATAGAATAGCTGCTCTTAACATCGCATATCGCGCTATACGATGTTCTACAGCCAATACCATACTTCGCTAGTATAGACAAGAATGCAATTATGATGATAGAAGCCTGTGATTTCAGTGGTATCTCACTCAATCTAAATGATCACATTTTTGTATACCAATCCATTCTCATCTCAGCAAGGAAACTCCTGGTCAAAAAGCTATAATAGCTCTATATAGTATTCTCTCTAAATGCTTCAGTCTCTGATCAAGCTTGAAACATCTGAAAATGATAGGGCTAGACTGTTAGAGACAATGCGCATCTACAATGAAGCAAGTAATTTCGTAGCGGACAAAACATTTGCATTAAAATTAACAAACAAATACGTGCTCCATAAAATAGTGTATAGGGAAATACGTGAACGGTTCAATTTGAGTGCGCAATTTGCTATTAGGGTTATCGCTAAAGTGGTCGAGGCGTATATTCAGATGTTTGGAAGCAATCCAGTATGATCAGCGGAATTCTAGAATATCGATTGATAGAGTCTCGATTATGACATTGCAAGGAAGGCTTGTACTTACGACTAGAATAGGCGATTACCAAAGAGAAAGGTTTGACATGGGTATAATCAAAGGCCAATCAGATTTGATATATAGACAAGGTGTTTTCTATCTGGTGGTTGCTCAAGATGTTCCCGAAAAATCAGAGTATGACCCCGTTGATGTTCTTGGTATTGATCTAGGGATCGAAAATATTAGTGTAGACTCTGATAGCCAAGTATTCGAAAGCAAAAAAACTGAGCATGTAAGAAAACGGTATTCCAGACTAAGATCAATCCTGCAACATATAGGTACCAGATCAGCAAAGAGAAAATTAAAGAAATTATCTGGTAGGGAGCGACGTTTCAAGAAAGATGTAAACCATGTTATATCTAAAGCCATTATCTCGAAGGCTAAAAGCACAGCTAGGGCGATAGGAATTGGAGACTAAGTATATACATCGTCGTCCTAGGGTAATTGTTAAAAGCCAAAGAGATAGACATTCAAAGTGGAGCTTTGCAGAGCTCAGGAGCTTTCTCTCATACAAAGCAAAGCGTGAAGGTGTACCCTTGAGGGTAATTTGCCCTGAAAACACTTCAAGGCAATGCCCTAAATGTCAGTATGTAGACAAGAAAAATAGAAATAAGAACCAATTTGAATGTCTTGTCTGTGGATATAAGGATATGGCCGATTATGTGGCAGCATTAAATATTGCTGATAGGGCGGTCAAACAGCCTATTGTAGCGGATTTAATATCCAGCTACAAGCCAACCGAATTTATTCTGTGGTAGTTGACATTGACCGATGGTAGATAGAATTGATTACATTGGCAAAGTTTACGTTTACAGCAGCGGAATGCCTGAAGATATTATTAAAGCCAGCAAACAAAAATTAAAAGAATTCGGTGTTAATGAAAATGATATCGTCGTCATTGGGCTGCCTGAAGGCGTGCCCGAGGGTTCTATTATGGTGACCGTATGGCCACACTATCTATCCGTTGCAAGGGTAAAACGAGTTAGGGAAGGTTCGATCTATGCGCCTCAGCTGTTCAATATTGACCTTTAATTTAGCTCATTCTAGTTAGGACAGAGAACATTAAAATTCGATTCAATGGTATTTTTTGATGGCACATGATATTAACATTCTTTTGTAAACGGGGCCGACATAGTGATTGCCCGGGTCAATGGCCTATGGATGACAGAAGTCGACATGATTATGATTGTTCTTTTGATATTAAAATGACAAAGTGCATCTGCAATTGCCATCGTATGGTAAGCTGACCTAATTATTGTTACTGTATTCTATACTATAGACCTGTTGCGTAATTAGAAGCTTAGAGCTATATTTCCATCAAGTAAAATGTTTGTCTGAGATACTCTTTGATGTCATATCGTAGATTATCCAAAAAACCCCTGTTATTCAGATCATTTACTGG
>JBAVTY010000371.1:0-5560 GCA_049696495.1 Candidatus Nitrosopolaris sp. | reverse complement strand
TTCATTCATAAACCCTGTATCTTTCTTTATCGCCTATCATGTTATTTAACTCGTCGCATAGGGTTAGGAGACGCATACCTTTTTCTGTTATTTTGTAGATTGATTGTTCTACTTTCATTAACAAACCATTTTTTAGCAGGAAAGGTACATATTCCCTCATTTGTGTGGAAGACAGAAAAGCGCCATACATGATTCGCGTCTTGGTGGCCTCTCTTCTACTAAGTTCGCTTAGTATGGCCGCGATCACGTCGAGCCTGCTTCTGTTCTTAATATGTTGTTGAGTCGTATGGGCTTGGTTTTCCATCCTAACCTTTGCTAACATCTTGAGTTTTAAAACCTTCAGCTCTTCAAACTAGATAACAAAAGACTTTAACATCGGATCACACTAATAGCAGCACCGATTTCTATATATGATCAAGAATAGTAGTTGTTGCGCAACAGGAAATTCATCTCATTAATCTTAGTCTACCATTCAATATGCTAAAGTGAACTGTCTCTTCTGCTTTTTTGGATATGTTGAAAGAGATATAGCAAATAATAGCTAATTGGGACTCGCATTAATAAGAACAAAGAATACAAGCCCTATAAAAGAAAATAACTTGATGTTGGCGGCTTGTTAAAGCTTATTTTATTATTATGATATTGGACAAGACTTTTGTCCCTGGCGAGCGAGCGTTTAGCTTGGGTCTTTTTATATAGTTATCGTAAGAGTCACTATATTTGAAAAAACATGCTGTGCAATTATTACCTAACCAGGTCTAATAATCGCAATCTATCACCATCTTTAATGTGGCATTTACTTTTTAGTTGATCTGTAATACTTTCTATCTGGAATATAGGTCTTACATAGACATTTATATATTAAACATTTCATCTTATCTCTAGAAGCAGTTCTATCGTGATCAATTTTTTGATGCTTGCACTTTATACACTTGAGAAGTAAATCAGATTCACTATTCATTATTATTTACACTATAACGGGCTCCTTTTTTTTGTTTTGCTATCATAGCGGACTGAATTTGAAGAAAATGTAGGGTCTGTCTAGTAAATAATTAATTGGACATGAGATAGTTAGAATCGATAAAAGAACGCTGCACCAAAAAGACTTAGTACTAGTTATAGCCCACTACCTCAATCCTAGATTGGTTGCCATCTTTAGTTACTCGGTATATTTTACCCACAAAACTCTCTAATTCACGCTCATGAGAGACCATTATTATCTGTGCAGAGTTTAATTCGTTTAGAACTCGTCTTAGCCTAAATAACTGTTCTTTTCCAAAACCGTCAGTAGGTTCATCCAAAATTAGTAAAGCATTATCCATACCTGCAACCTTCTTAAGCATCGTGTTCAGTGCAAGTCTGTATGCCAAAGCAACTGATGTCTTTTCTCCACCGCTTAAACTATTAACGCTAAGAGAATAGCCACTCTGAGTGATAATTGGAGTAAAATTTGAATCTGCTTCTACACTAATATCGCCTGTCTCCATCAAGATACTAAACCACCTCTGAAATAACTGATTAAATTCCTCATTTATACTTTGAAGAACATGTCTTTCTATGTCTTGAATAGCTGGGATAAAGTGTTGCTCCAGCCAATTGTTCGTCTGCTGGAAAATTTGTTTATTCATGTAGCGTTCCTCTTTAGCTTGAACTTCGTTTTCAACTTCATGCAAATTTGATTCTAAAAGTCTGAGCTCTGAACATTTGCCTGAAATGCTCTGTCTCATTTCAGACATTTTGTTTTTGAATTTTTCAATCCTCCCTTCTAATATTTCTAAATCTTTTATTGCATTTTTATTCTTATCAAATAGTATCTGCTTCTCGTGTAATTTCTGTTTATTAGAATTATTTTCGATCTGTAACGCATCTATTAATTTATTATTATCCTGGATTTCCTTTTCGATTTTCAACTTTCTTTTTAATTCGTGCAAATTTTCAAGATATCTGTGCTCAATTCTTTCGATTTCATATTTTGAAATGATTTGTTCTACTTGTCCATACAATTCTTTGTCATTGGTTAATCCAGACATGTCTTTTAATATCTGTGATAACTTCCTCCTTTCTTCAAGAGAATAGTTTTCCTTACTAAGATTTTGTTGGTTTTCAGTTATCCTTGAGTCTTTTATTTGTAGAGTTTTCTTTGCGTTCTGAACTGAATCTTTCTTTTCAGTTAGCTTCCCTAGAATGCGTTGAAGTTTCTTTAAGTGTTCGTCTTTACCTTCTAGCTCCTCTATGATGGATTTGTTCTCTCGTATTTTATGTTCATGAGTCATTAGTGTATGGTTCAGATATCTTATATGCTCCTCTACCCCCAATTTTTCTTGATGATATTCAGCTTTAACTTTTGAGATGTGCTCTATACTCAATTTCTGTTGGCAAGTAGGACATGGAGCACCTTCTCCTACACTAATCAAGCTCTCAATTTCCTTTTGTTTTTTGGACATTTGTTCTTCTATTCTTAACACTTCAGTTCTGTTCTTGGAGATAAGAAACAAAATTTTGGCCGATTCCTCTCTTAGTGTTATAAGATGTGAAATTGATTTTTTGAGGCTTACTTCTTCCTTTTCGAATGTATTTAACTCTTTTATGGACTTTTCCTCTCTTTCAATGTTTTCTAATTCAGCTTTCGTATCTTCCGTTAATCTGTTAATCTCTGATTCCAAGTTTTTCCTTTCGTTTTCTATATATTGCTCTAACCTTGTCTTTTCTTTCTCAAAAATATCAAGCAATTTTACGGATGGTTCTAGTTGTCTTAATCTATCTTTCTTTGAAAGGTAATCTTCATACACTGGTTTTAGCTGCGCAACCATATTCTCTTTGGTGTTGATGGAATCTAAATCTCCTTCAAGGAGGTCCACTCTTTCTTGTTCTTTTTTCAAAGCCTCTTGATTCCTTTCAATTGTCTTATTCAAATGAGGTATGGATACCTGGAGCTGTAAAACAAGAACTTGCCTTGGCTTAAGAGTGTCAATGTCTGCATTTAGTTCTTTGGTTTTTTTGTCTAGCTGTGATATCTCAGATTTACCTTTTTCTACCTCCGTTGTCAGAAAGCTGACCCTTTGTTTAAGTCCCTGTAATAAGGATTTCCTTTCATAAAGATCTTTGCTCATTTCAGAGCTCACACGAATCTCGCCATTGGTCCAGCTTAGAAATATCTCTGCGTTCCTCCTGACTGTGCTGTATTCTTCAATATTGAAAGCCCTTCTCAGGATCTCTACTCTTTTCTCTGGCAATTCTGAAAGAATTTGCTTCATCATTTCCTGTGGTGTAAAAATGGCGAATCGGTAAATTACAGATGTCGTCCTGGTTTGCGCTTTCTCATTAATATTAATAATCTTCAAAATCTTCGATTTCATCTCGCTTACAGAATAGGTAGTTGTTACGGCTTCGTCAACAATATATCCTTCGTCTTGTGTTACCTTCTTATTATGTCTGATTATACTTCGAAAGATCTGGTAATTTTTGTTATTCACTTGAAAGGCAAGAAGAACAGATCCTCTCTTTTCTCCTGATCTGAGAAGATTGTTGCCATCTATATCACCTAATCCAAATAAAGCAAACTCTATCGCAGAGAGAATTGTTGATTTTCCACATCCAATGTCTCCCTGAAACAGAATTGTTCCTTCGGGTATCTCTATTACCGTATCCTCTTTATAACTTCTAATATTCTTTAAGGTAATTTTTCTAAGGAGCATATTATTTTTTTCATTTATTTATGTCCGAAAATCCTATCACGGACTTTGCATCATAGATGAGTCTTTTTTCAAAGTCATTTGCAGTTTCGTTTTCAATCTTCTCCTTTTTTAGAGCAAGTAATAATTTGTTTGCAGTGAATTCGCCGCGTTCAGACAAAAGCTTGGACTTTATGAAATTCATCACTTTATCATCAGCTATAGCATGGTCGATATTAAATAATGACATCCTTTCTTTAATCACTTTCTTTTCTATATCTTCTACGCTTGTCCCAAAGATCTTCACTCGGGTAGCTTCGGGAGAGACAAGGGTATTTCTGTGAATGAATGATACTAGCGCACCCTTTGCCGAAAGTTTTTCTTCAAACCTTGAAAAATTGATCTCCGATCGTTTTCCTGACAACAAGGTCCCTTTAACTTTAATTAAAACAATTTTATCCGTGAGGTCATTATTTTGTTCTACCATCATGCTTATTTTCTCCTCTATCTGCTTGACTGTATTTTGATTGACATTAATAGTATTGAATATGATATTGACTATCTTTATCTCTATAAAGTCAGGCCTTATTGTCTTGTGTTCATTATCATAACTTATAATATCGAAACCCCTCCTTTCACCTTGTGCAGTCTCTTCTAAATCTGTGAATGTGGATCCAAACAACGGTCCAGGATAGACGATCATACTTTTTCCATCATTATGTTTATGTTCAATCCTTCTATGTAAATGACCTCCGCCATAATACATGAATCCTTTTGGTAGTAACGATAATGGAATCGACTCCCCATGAGCAAGGTCAATAGGAGTTAATTCACTTATTGGTGCGTGAAATAGAAATATCTTGATGCCTTCTTCACGTTCGAGTGTGCCGATGTCTAGTAGATAATAATAATCAATATCGAGACCGGTCTTTCTTCCTGATAAACCTGTGATTTTTACGGCAGTCTTATTATCTTGAATAAATTTCAATTTGATTTTGCCTTTTATTTGCTCAAACTCAACAGGCTTTATGAATAGTCCGGCGCTATGAAGTATATCTATTATCGACACTGTACTTGCAGTGAAGTCATGAGAACCATAAATCATATAGATTTCGATCCCATGTCTCCTTGCTTGTCTCATGATATCTACTGCACGCTTAACATGATCCAGCTCTGGGACATTAACGTCAAAGAAATCTCCTGTGATGGTAATAAAGTCTACCTTTTCTTCAACACAAATCGATATGGCTTTCTGGAAAGCTTTGAGATTAATTTCCTTGAGCTTTGGGTTCCTCCAGGCACCCAAATGACAATCTGTTATGTGTGCGAACTTATGAAGCATATTATTACGAAACGCCTTCGTAATATGATATGAGGACTCCTTACTATATTGGTATCTTGATTAGAATAAGGAGCATGGTAAAATCTGAACCGACAATAGCTCGATCTTTATGTAAACTTGCGTTATATCTTTCGCCAGAAGAAAAGTTTTGAGATCCTCTCTCAATAGTCTGTTGATTGTCGAGAACTGGTTTAAAACTGGAGGATCGGCCACAATTAGGGTCCCACCATTTTGCAATTAGCCGGCTCCCAAATTCAAATATGGCAATCTTTGCAGTTGGGGAAATTGACATGCCGATCCTAGAATACACAAAGCCAACAGAAAACATAAATTAATCTATCTGACAATGGAACGTAACTACGTATTTATAGCTTTAAACTTCCAGCACCAGAAAGGGGGAGACTTATGCTCACGTTAACCTACCTGACTGTTTGCGTTTTCCTGATTAAACCATGTCTATCTACTTTTACAAGATGGTTCATTGGCTATGATAATATCAAGCTGTAAGAAAGTAGTTATTCTTATGACACATGGTTATGGTTGTTCT
>JBAVTY010000370.1:0-3003 GCA_049696495.1 Candidatus Nitrosopolaris sp. | reverse complement strand
GCGGTCTAAGACGGCGAGGTATTGTGAGTTGATATTGTAAATATTTCCGTAGTGTTGAAAAAATTGTATAGTAGGTATTAGACCTGCTACCAAACCTAGGTATTTTCCTGTCTCTCTGTTTACTATCGGATATGTTAATGCTTGCCATCTTTTCCCTCGAAGCCATTGGAAAATACAGGATTTAGTGTACTATTGCTCTAGACCGAGCAATGCTTTGGGAACACTTTGCGTTACTTATGTTATCTTTATCTATTATGAAAAGTCTATGAATGGGAGTAACTGTATTCATCTCCAAGAAAGATTCCTGCAGTAACTTTCCAGTCTTATTGACGGATAATAATTCTCCTTGTTGCCGAATTTGTCAATCCTTGTAGCCTTGCCATAATAGAATCAAGATCAGAACCAATGTGCTGTGCGAGTGCTCTTGCAGATTCTATTTGAAGCTGTTTTTGTTGCTCAAAAAGACTATTTTTAATGTCACTTTCAACTAGCTGTTGATCCAAAACGTGCGCGCTTGGATGTCCAGAAGTTTTTGAGGATCCTATAAAATATCCGAAACAGAAATTCGGGCTATTTTCTCGCTTTGTGTTAGTAATTTATTCTAGTATTGTTGGTCGTAAAAACATGGCTTCTTTTAATATTGTCTGTCTCTATTGCCGCTTTAGCAGTCTCAATTGTATTTCGTGTTGCGTTTGTTGTCTCTACGATAGCACTAGCAGTATCCTTGATAGTTCCTCGTTGTTTTAGATGCTTAACAATTTCATTGATTTCGTTTGCAGTATCACCTATAGCAATAGTCGTTTCAAGTATTGCCCGTGCTATCCCTTCAAATGCGCCAGTTCTAATTAGTGTGTGTATTAATTGTTTCGTCGTAGATGGGGATTCACGAATATCTCTGGCAGCATTTTTTATTGATTCAGCAGCATGATCAGATGTACGTGAGTAATCATGTATCCTCACAGAATTATCATCAGAAGACATTTCCTATTCATGGATGAATATAAGACAATATCAACTTTTACTTCCTGATATCTTATCATCGAATTATTTAGTACATCAGTCCCGACTTTAGCGCATATCTCTGAAATTCATTCGATTGAGATTTAGGATCGGTGGTGTTTAAATATCCATATTTGGAGGAATTTTTCTCAAATTCACCCTTGCAAGCAGCAGAGCATAGGTAAACGTTCCTTCTTCCGTCAATTATCATGTTACAAACAGGATCTTTGTACATCAACAATATAATCCCCTCCTCAAAGAAAAACATTATTCCTCCGTCAGTGTTGAATTACTGTTGAAGAAAAAAAGGTATAGTTGAGATTGCAGAACCGCCTTTAGTATCTACATCCATCTTTGTCATTATAACACCATCGAATTCTGTATGATTATAGAATTTCTTAGCCTGATCTATAGCATCATTTCCCGTCAATGCATCGCCTATGAATATTTTCATATGTGGTTTAGTCACCCTAACAATCTTGTTTAATTCATTCATTAATGGTTTGGAAGTTTGGAAGTATTCATTCTTCCAGCAGTATCTAGCAGAGCTACTTGTATACCATGTTTTGTAGCGTATTCCACAGCATCTCTAGCTACAGCAGAAGGATCAGCCTTTGTGCAATAACCTTGACACCTAATTTCTCACCGTGTTCTTGCAATTGTTCTATAGCTCCAGCTCTATGTGTATCTGCAGCTGCCAAAACTACGCTTATGCCATTCAATTAGCTATCTTGGCTATTGTGGTATGCCATTCAATTAGCTATCTTGGCTATTGTGGTAGTTTTACCAGTGCCATTAGTTCCTAAGAATAATATAACAAACGGACGTTGACTGTAATGACGTTTAATCCTATCAATCAGGATAGCTATACTTAGAGAAATGATTTTGAATTGGTTATTACGACCAACCTTTGAAGTAGGCGACATAGTTCGATTCTAAGACAACGACTAATGCTAATCTATAAAAAACAAGATCACATAAAAGTTGGACTAGGTCAAAAGAGATGGATTCCAAATTATTTAAACTAAACAAACTTCTATCTGAACTTGATAGTCCAGGAGGGTACTTCATAGATTTTATCATCACAAGAGGTATTCAGCTGGTATAATACGATTACACCCTGGTGAAAATGATAGCAAAGAACCAAATTCAGTTGATGAAGTGTATTATGTTATTGAAGGCAGTGGTTTTATCAAACTAAATGGAAAAGATCATGAAATCAGGCAAGGCATCCATTTTTGTTCCTGCCAAAGCCGACCACAAGTTCCATGGCAATAAGCAAGACCTTGTAATTTTTTATGCATTAGGGGGCAGATGCTAAATCGATTATCAAGGTGATGTTTCCCTGTGATGCATAGGATAGGACATTGCCGTAACAATCACTATGATCGTTATAATTGGAGGGCTGCAATTGTGATATAGTGTGTCCATGTATCTTTTTAGATCCCGATGAAGACAACTGTCATGTCACATGCACATGGCACATACAGAAGGGAAATTATGGGAAAACAGATTTGAATAATCTCAACGTGGTACTGTCAAGTCAATCACGATACTAATGTCAAAAACACTAGGTTATGTTAGGAAGCTAAAATGTCAACAATCTATGGAAGCAGCACAACTAGGGAATTAATGCTGAAGTCCCTATTCATCAACTGGAGACCGGCTGGCTGCATATTCTTCCTGTAGGCCTGGGGCTTTCTTTGTGATGATCTTGCCGCCATGGATTGTAATTGGAGTATTAATGTCATCCTCCATCCTTTTTGACAGCCTCTATATGATCTCCTTGCAGAATGATGGGACACATCCTTCTTTATATGTGTCCCCAGTTCCTAATTTTGTCTCTAGCTCACTGCCTATACTCTCGCGCTTTTCCTTATCACCCTGGAATGTACAATTAAGATAAGACGTGCTCCTACAAGACATGATAACATAGATTTCAGACCAATTATAACAAAGACATCCGAAATCTTACCATTATCAGTAGTTACAGCTGACAAGGCT
>JBAVTY010000369.1:0-1730 GCA_049696495.1 Candidatus Nitrosopolaris sp. | reverse complement strand
TTCGAACATAACGACAATAATAATAATAAAAGTGACTATTGCTGCTACAATTATTAATTTCTTGGATGATCCTGATCCTGAATATTGGGATGGGTTATAACTCCCAAGCCCCTTGAATGGATTTTTCATAAGTCTTCTAACATAACAATATCAATACTGAAGATAATTTAATCTATAGACACGCCAGGCTAGGCAGCTAATAAAAATTATGTTAACTCGAGTGTTTTTCAGTTTTCATACTACGCATTCTTACGGATGGCTTGATAATGGCATCTCCATACGCTGGTGCTGTGTTTGTGTCTCCCTTTTTGGGAATAGCACTGTTAATTATAGGAATAGAGATTATTGCAGTTGGAGCTACAGCAAGAAGCGTATATCGACTAAGTTGTCGTCAAATATGGCTAATATCGAAGTCAGTAGCTATTGATGATGCCATTGCTTGAAATGACGGAGACACAACATAAATTTAGTCTACCCGCAACGCTTGTAAGGTGGTTGTCTCTTAGTCCGGTGCGGATAGACGCTATTTCATCATGACCCTCGTATTTAGATTAGCTAGGAAGATTATTCTGGAAAGTCTGCCCGAGTGGCGAAGGAGGTAGCATTGTGGGCAGGACGATGATCTATACAATCTCACTTATAGATCAATAAGTGAAAATCTAAGCCTGGAGTATATGTGAGGGTATTCAACAACAACGACAAAGGTCAATCAAAAAGATCTGCACCTGGAGGGGAACTGGTCAATCCTAGTGAAATATTCGTGACAAATCAGAGAGTTATCCTGTATAAACACGAATTCTTTGGTAGAGGCGTACTCGAAGATCTACACTATTCTCAGGTTGCAAATACCGAAGTCAAAAAAGGAATTTTCAGTTGCGAGATTTTACTCAAACCAAAGTTCCCTGGAATAGACCCCATAGTAATACATGCAATTGACAAAAATAAGGTTTTTGATGTGGATGCCATAATCACTACAGGAATAACGGGCGCAGAATCTATCGGAGGAAAATCCCCGCGATGACTCCAACAGTTCGTATCATGGTATGAGCAGCGAATTGGCTCAAACAACAGCAGAAATGGACTCAACTTCTGCGACCACAAATATTTTACAAAGGGTGGTTTCGCCCCCGCGCGCGTGGTTAGGGTGGACATTTGTAGTACATTCGTCGAATATACGACGACCTATAAATAACATAAAAACCATAGTAGAAGTAGAGAAAAATGTTACGTATGTCAGTAACAGTAAAGAGGAACTTTACATTTAGCACATTAGTAATCGCAGCACTGTCATTAGCTCTTGCGGTAGGTGCAATTGGAAACCAAAAAGCGCTTGCAGCCAATTTGTGCGGAAGCGGTTTAGGATGTGGTGGCGCCTCTAATTATGGTTGCGACGGCTGCGGCGGTATCAGCTATCCATCACCACTGTCTAACTTCTTCGGTGGCGAGGCTTTTCCATTCCACCACTTTCACGGCGGCTTTGGTTTTCATCATTTCGGTGGCTTCCATCAATTTCACTAGTGCACTAGTCTGCTAGATGGAATAACCGAACATCATTTATTTTCTTACCCTATTTTTAAGACCGGTGTTATTCGATAAACTATAATCTACCGAATGATAAATTACCGTATTGTACCGAACCACTCCCTCCCTGTCCTAACGTAGCTCCCCTTGTTAATAGCAGGGCCGCAAGTAAGTAGCAGCAAGCGCATGTCTCAAAATGCCATCAATAT
>JBAVTY010000368.1:0-3634 GCA_049696495.1 Candidatus Nitrosopolaris sp. | reverse complement strand
CACAATTTAGATTCCAAATCTGGGAACTTTCTAGACATCCTCAGTGCTGTGACGCCTTTGCGACACCGCATGCCTTTCTGTAGATACGGTAGAAAAGGTAACAGCAGTTTATACTTTTCTGGCTCGTTACGAGGTTCGGACCAAACCTGTATCAGTTATTGAAGGACTTCTATCGATCGGATCGGAAGTCTATGGTGATGTTATTGTTAATGATTACACAGTAGTAGAAGGTACACCTGGTGGAACAGGGGGATTGGGTGGAAACGGTGGACAAGGCATAGGTGGCGGCGTTACGAGGTTAGCTCCTTTGAAAATCTTTACTATATTAGTAGGCGAATCAAATGGATCTCTCTACAAACAAGTAATATAGCAGAGTATTGGGTTCGGGTACCAGTAAAATTAGTAAAAGGCGGATTATGGATTGGATTAATAAAACCATATGAACCAATTCCAAAAGATGCTAAAATCTGCGAATGTAAATTGTACAAGCGAGATGCAAACGGGATGGTTGATGGTCATACATAGAAATAAATCAAGTGGTCAAGTACAAATATTGAAGCTAAAGGGTATTATTAATTAGTTCACAAATTCCGCGAGATGTTGGATAGAACAACGATATATGGGGTTAAGTTTTCTTAACGCCACTACCTCATACTAGTACGGTTCTTCTTCTTCCTCATGACTATCCCTAACACTGTTAACCAATATAATGACAAATACATATTGAAAAATTGTGGCGAAGGCAGAAATAAATAAAATGTATTCTCTTTACAGAATTAGTTTGTACGTATAAGTTGTGTACCAAGATATCACTGCATATAAATGGATAGTAGATTGTTATAGTATAATGAATACAATGATAACTACACTATCCGTTATCACTGGTGTCATAGCGGCGATATTACTATTTGCTGCAGGTCCTTTAGTACCAACGCACGGTATTGGCGTGTGGCGGCTGGGACGGCGGGTGCTTCACATATGGTGGCTGGGGCACGTACACCTACGGTGGCTTCGGATTCAGCAGCAGCGGCTTCGGCGGTTGGTAGATTCGACAGCAAATAACGTAGTCGTAACGGACGTTTCATTAACCCATTTATTTTTATTCATATGGCCTATAAACCCGGCCTTGCTTTGAAATAATGGCTTCATTTTCCCATACAATTTTTTGCAATAACAAATCAAAGTAATGGTTTGATTCATTATGTGTCGGCACGTTTGCCATTCCATCTTTATGTAAAAGATTGTTTCTCCTGTCTTGATTAAATAAATTCATTTTAGCAAATTTCGCTTTGTATAATCCATTTCTTTATTCACAAATCACTAATCTTGTTATGTTACATCATGTTAGGGCATCATGAAAGATAATTCCAAGGCTATGACGAGTTCCATTGTGCACTTCACTAATACCGTGCTTCACTTGCACCCGATAATATCCTTTACTCCCTTTTACTGGTCTGAAATTTGTAGTCAATATCAACATATCTCCTTTACACGGTTTTAAGACAATTGCTTTTGATTGTGCTCTTGGAATTTGATGTGTTAATACAAATTCTCCGCCAGTATAGTCATAACCCGGCTCATTCAAGAATATTACGGCTTGCATAGGGAAAGAAATATCTCCATATAAATCCTGGTGTAATGTGTTATACCCTCCCTTTCCATATTTTAAAATAAGGACTGTCGGCTTTGTTTGATTATTGTCGCGGCAAAGCCTTTGAAATTCGTCAAACTGATTAGGAAATTGTCTTTCTATGTTTAACGCGTACATCCATGTATTTGCAACAGGTGCAAGTTTTGGGTAAATTTCTTTTCTGACTAACTCGATTGGATCGGGTAAGGGATACTTGAAATATTTGTACTCGCCTAATCCAAAACTATGCCTTTCCATAGTAACAGTCTTGCGATAGAGATCGGAATTGTCATATTTGCTGGTAAGCTCTTCGCAATATTGGTCAGGTAAGAGTCGTAACACCAATGCATATCCTTTTTCATCCATTTCTTCTGTTACCCTTTGCCAGTCAATGCAAGAAATCTTATCAGATGTATCTTTGGTAATATTCAAGTTTCAGGCACTATGGTTTTAGAATAGACTTTGGCACTATTAACTTTTTGAATCGATTTTAAATTCAATTAGCGTAGCCTGACTCAGATTATAAAACAGGCATTTATCCAGACTACAAGACTAGAACTAGTGACTAAATAATTCCGATATAATACGAATTAAGGGTCTCAGCTGTATCTGTAGGCCATGCCACAATTTCTTATTCGTTGGTGCAAAATGTGAGGTACCAGGCTGATTTCGTATGAGTATACCCAAAGGAATCATAACTTATGAATAGGTAGATTGAAAAGCATTAAAGAAATACAGGTCAGCTAGTTTTTTGCTAGCTTTTTGTCATCTTGACTGGTTATTCTGCGAGGGGTAAAACTTACATTAATGACAACTCGCGAGAGCCTAATTTTTTCTCTACCCTTTGTTTAAAGATGAT
Organism: Candidatus Nitrosopolaris sp.; assembly: GCA_049696495.1. Lineage (GTDB taxonomy): Archaea > Thermoproteota > Nitrososphaeria > Nitrososphaerales > Nitrososphaeraceae > Nitrosopolaris. The sequence goes on along the minus strand of JBAVTY010000368.1, from coordinate 1,145 downwards.
AATTTCTGAAACAACCTCCCTAATCTCACGGATACTAGAGGCGTTCAAGATAGATCATTTAGTTTTACTACATGTTGTAGTGAATTTGTTGTTGTACTTACACACGCAGTTAACAAATTCACTTACACACATAGGTTACACTTCTGCTAGGAACAGAAAGATTCAACCTAATTCATGAACCTCAATGAAGACATATCAAGCATAGATGAGGGGAAGTTAAGATATGACATGTTTGTTAAGGCATACAGCGACAAAAGGGAACATGGAGGTATAAATGAACTAACACCATCTGAAATGTTTCTACAAACATTCAATAGATCGCATGATAGAAATAATACCAAGCAGAAAAGTGTCACCTATGTGGGCATTTGAAAGTGTCACCTATCTATGTAAGTACCACAACTACATACAAGAGACGTCCAAAACATGACATTATGGAAATAATATCTGTCAGAAATTGGGGCACTTTAGAGGTTCTTTCTTTAAATTATAGAACGCATCTGCATTTGGGGAGACAATATCAGTGAAACTAGCATTAAGGAATTTTAATGAAACTATTGATTGGACCTCGAAGCTCCTGGGGGGAACATTAGGGAGAAAAGTCAATCAAGCTTTCGATAGTAACAAGAGTCGTGTCGACAGTAATATTCTAATAAGTAGAATATCTCACTTCGATACCATTAAATTCGAAGCCCGCTTACGTGTTGCAAAGTCAAGTTAAGGCTGTTAAGTTACACGTGCAAAACATATACTATCTGATTTGACATTATTATTTGACATAATAATATATTATCATATAATCAACTTTCAAGATAACAAATAATGAATAATTTTAATCGTTACACTGTTAATGTTCGATTATTTTTATGCGTGTTATTGGTGTTAGTCGTGATAAGCTCCTCTGTTTTTAGCTCACCCAGAACTGTAAATGGAGCAAGTTCCATATTTGGTTTCTACTTTGGGTCAAATGTTCCAGGACAGCCAGCTAACGTGACATCTACAAAATCCACGCCGCCATCTAATGCAACATCCATACCACCAGCTAACGTGACATCCACAACACCCACAACCCCATTTAATGCAACATCCATACCACCAGCTAACGCAACATCTACGTCTACAACACCAGCTAACGCAACATCTAC
>JBAVTY010000367.1:0-2390 GCA_049696495.1 Candidatus Nitrosopolaris sp. | reverse complement strand
CTGACCGGAAAGGTGTACGATTTTGAGAGCAGAATCCACTTATTTGAGGGATTTTTTTTACCGACCATCCCAAACTACAAAAATACTCGAATTGATTGAGCTAAACCTATTGTAGAAATAATACGTTGGTTACACATAAAGGAAGAAGATTCGTACTAAGTTTTCATTAGGTTATTTCACAAATCAATATGATTTTAGATGATCGCAAAAGATCCCTTTACATTTTTATTGGAAGTTGTCTAATGTTATTTGTAAATCGAATGGTAGTAGATAATGCTCTCAAGAAGATATTTATTAATACATCAAAAGACGATAATGCAGTTTCTATATTGCAGAAGCCAGTTGAATGTTCTATTTGTAAAAGCAATAATATAATAACAGATCCTGAATCGGCAGAGATAGTTTGCAGTAAATGTGGCATGGTAATTTCTGATAAAATTCAAGAAACAAGACAAGAATCCCGTACCTTCCTCAATAATGAAGCAGAAGATAGAAGGAGAACAGGAATGCCAACTTCTCTGGCCCTTTCTGATATGGGACTATCTACTGTTATTGGAAGGAGCGACAAGGACGCTAGTGGATATGAAATTAAACCATTGATGCTTTCAAGAATGCATCGGTTAAGAACATGGGATTTTCGAACACAGGTTGGTAATTCTACTGACCGGAATCTTAGATTTGCGTTTAATGAACTACATACCTTAAAAGATAAACTTGGGTTACCGGACACAATAATTGAGAAAACTGCCTATATTTACAGAAAAGCTCATGAAAGAAGATTGGCACGTGGAAGGTCAGTATCTGCACTATTGGCCGCTGCTCTCTATATTGCCTGTAGACAAATGGGAGTTCCAAGAACACTAGACGATATAGCAATAATTAGTAATATCAATAGGAAATCTATCGCCAAATGTTATAGATTAGTGATCTACAAACTTGACATAAAGATTCCAACTCTTGATCCTGTGAAATGTATCGTAAGAGTTGCAAACAGGGCTGTTCTTAATGAAAAGACCAAACGTCAGGCTATCGGTGTAATGAACAACGTTACAAAAAAAGAAATATCTGCAGGAAAAAATCCTATGGGACTTGCTGCCACAGTTCTGTACATATCATGTATAAAAACTGGAGACCATAGAACCCAAAAAGATATTGCACAAGCGGCCGGAATAACAGACGTGACCTTAAGAAACGTATTCAAGGATATACAGGATAAACTTCAACTAAACTGAGATGAGAACGATTGAGGTGTTGACAGTTGTTTATCAGGCGGGTTGTTATCTATCTTCTTTTCCCTTTTCTCCATTAGTGGGTAAGGCTCATCCCTAGTTACGTGAATTATTTCCCTTATCACTGCACCATGCTCACGTTTGATTTTAATGTATGTACGACGAATCTTTTTCAAGCTGTTTCTTTTCTATTCTAGCTGTATCAATATTTTTGTCGATTATCTGATACAGCTCATCTATATATTTCAAGTATCTTGTTATTACTTCAGACATCTTTATGTGTATTTTCATTTTTTTCTATTGTTCGCTCTAATGTTGAGGAATATGTCGCATTATTTGTTCGGCTAATGGCAACACATCTTTTACTCTTATTAGCCGACCGTTAAGTAGTCGCCGACTCTACGAACCTAGTTTCCAGTATTAACAATGTCTTCTCATGTATACAGTTACTACACTAAAATATCTCTGGTTGTTCTACCTCTGGATGTTCTGAATCTATGTGCGCCGCGAGGGATTGTGTAGTTGAGAAAGTGCGCCCACAAATCTTACACGCATATTCCTCGGCCTGATCAAAGAGGGAATTGACAACAGACATATATTATATTATATTATGTGTTAGACATTCTATTTACCTTTTGGTAGTCCAAGCCAGACTACTAGGGCCACTGATTGACACTAGTGTAGAAATAGCCCCTTCGCCAAATTCCGGCAGTGCCTCTACTAGGTGAGCCTTCACCTGATTCCGATTGCCATGGTCGCATCTGTCGATCTGACTGACTCCCCTCTTCTGGCATCTACCACAAGATCTACTATGTCGTGTATTCTCTATAATATGGGTGTGATCTATACCAATTTTTCGAATTCCTTCTTTTCTGCGGTAGAGAGCGAAAGTAGTAGTAGAACTAGTAGTAGAATATCTAACTCTGTCTCTAATTGAAGTTTCCGAGCGTCTTTGATTCTTCGAGTGTTTTCTCTATAACATTAGCATATTTTAATTTGCTTGTCATATATTTGGGACTGGCTCCCGACATGCAGTATAAAGGGGACGGTAACGACAGTAACGACAGTATTTTTTTAAAAGTAGGGAAAGGGAACCAAGGTGTCATAACAGCCGCCCAAATACTTTTAGAGAAATACCGTCGTTAGCGTCTCGGTGGTCGG
>JBAVTY010000366.1:0-2850 GCA_049696495.1 Candidatus Nitrosopolaris sp. | reverse complement strand
ATGTCAAGCTTATCAATAATGTCTTTATCTAATTCATTTTTTGTTTCATTTTCAATATGCTTCTTAACTGTAGCAGTGAGGTTGTTACCTGAAATCGGTTTATCTATGAATTCATCTATTTTGATATGGGGCAAAACACTTCTAAACTCAATGTAATCGATTTCAAAAGCTGTCATAATGAATACTTTCACTTCAGGTTTTATTTCCTTACTTTTTTTATGAACTCATACCCGTTCATTACGGGCATCAGGAGATCGGATATCACTAGACCATATTGCTTAAAATTTATTTGAAAATGCTCTACTGCTAGTGAGAGGTTGTTGTATGTGGAATTTTCTATTTTCGTTGCTTGAGTCATATTAAATAAACTACAACAAATCTTAAAAGAGTTGTATTGTTTTGTCATGCTGATAACCTTTGACATAGTAAGAAGGACAATTCAGATGGGGCCGTCACATGTTATCAAGTCGTAAACTAAGATGTGACACTCCTTATATGAAGCGTTGAAAATAAAATAATCCTAAATATTATTATTTAAGCTAAGAGCTATTGTCTAAATATTTCTAATATTTAAATATATAAGCCCAGAATGCAACAACAGTAAGCACAAACGATAAGCCCAACTTTGCAGTAGAGGCTTAAAGTTTGTCACGAAAATAATTGCAGAAAGTCAACCGCGTTTTAGCTTGGGAATTTATGGATTCTGTTTATGCTGGTGAAATTTATAGAATGAGCAGCAGACAGCACTGCGTAATTTTTAGTCATTACCTATCGGAAAATAACTAAACCCATCACGCTTGATGATTCTTTCCACTTCAATAGCTTGGATTGAAGAATATCTATCTTCCGAGTACTAGAAAATATACCAAAAGCGAACTCAGTTCGCTTTCATAGCAAGAGGTGACCCACTATATCGTAAGAGTAAGACTATAATAGATTTTATATTCTAACATTAGATACAAAAGATCAGATCCTGCTAACATATTTTATCAATTATATAAACATAAAATCATTTTAATTAGCCGTCTATTCAGGCAGCTCTAAAATCGAAGGGTTAGAAGTAGAGCTACCTTACGGTCTTGACAGTATTTTGGCCGTGTCCTCTATAAATTATAGCTTTTATAATCCGATTGACTGACTGCTCTCAAGTTCAATCAACCAAGAAAGAAAAACTCAATTAGATTGTTTGCTATTTATATACTCATATACTACGACATGGTACTACTATAAACACTGTAAATATCTCCAGTCCGATTGCTGACATAGCTCCAGGTATCAGTACTAACATTCAATATTTCAAATGTTGACTTTTGTCTTTCATCCAATGCATCATATACTAACTGACCAATGACAAATTGATTGGGTTTTGCAAGTCCTGTCATTTTCACTGCAACATTAACAGTATATCCTATAATGTCATAATTTGGTTTTTTTACTATTTGTTGTTTGTGTTTGTTATCATTATTATCACTATTCAAACTGTGAATAATATTCCAGCCATACTGCAATACCGCATTCTGGTCTCCAACATCTATGCCAGTACGCACACTCATTTCAGGGTAACCATATTGATCAAGGATCGGATTTATTCCCTGTTGGACTACCTTGATTCATAGTCCTTGCACAATTGATTGCATTTATACACGGTAGATATGGATCATCTATTATATTTACAGGGAAGAACGCTAAAATTGCATCTCCCATATATTTTAAAATATATCCTCCGTATGCTTCTATTCCCAGAGACATTTCTCGACTAAATGTCTGAATTATCGTAGTAAGTCTCTCAATTGGCAGTGTCATTGATAGTTTGGTTGAATCAACAAGGTCTATATACAAAATTACAAGCGTGACTTTAGATTTGGCATATTTCTCTAGAATTTTATATGTTTCTTCCATCGATATGTCAAATGTTAACTCCGACTTCAAAGCATCCCACATACTATTCTGTGCGTGTTTGATAGCTAGATCAACGTTAACAACTGCATCAAGGTAAAATAAATCCATAGAAGAAGCAACTAATTCTGATGATGTCTGTTTGTTTGATAGTATTTCTTGTTCTTTCCTAAGCTGTTCTAGCACCTTTTCTACTTCGTCTTTGTTGATATCTAACTGTAAAGAGATTATTTCCTTTGGAATTCCTGAATTATATAAATTCGAGATAGTCTGGCGTTGATACGATCTTGTTGTCGACTTGATATCTTCCACCATATTTTTACACCGCAATTTATCGGCATTTATTGTTATATCAGACACTCTACCAAAATAAGCCATATCTGGAGGAATTTTTCTAACTCACTCTTGCAAGCAGTAGAGCATAAGTAAACGTTCCTTCCTCCTGCTTGGGAGATATATTGTGTCTTATTCTCGTTAAGTGTAGTTTGGTTTCAATTCGCAATTTAGGAAGAAAGGTTTTTCCAATATGAGCGCTAAGAGCAGCGTACTTCTATGTAGGATCAAGTGTTTTATGAACTTTCATTTGGCAAATGATTTAAGAAGGCTATTACAAACATACATCGAAATGCATTATTCCGTTAATTCTCAGATCGAGAGCTCTCATATCTCTGCTCGTCAATTTTTTGCTTTGCGAAAGATGTTTTTGGATGGCAACTATCTTTAAATCAACGAGAAAAGATGCAACCACCATTAATTCTTGTCCGGTTTGTTCAAATAGTAATATTTCTGTTATTCCTCTTACAAACGATGAAGTTTACGAACTGTTTGTTGGATCGAAAGGCGGATTGGAGATAAAGTTTTCAAGAGAAAATAAACTTTAACGTTGAATTCCCACGTTGCCTTGAGAATAGGCTATGTTACAAGAAAAATCGTGTAGAGCATGTGGAACAAACA
>JBAVTY010000365.1:0-5273 GCA_049696495.1 Candidatus Nitrosopolaris sp. | reverse complement strand
TAGCCTTCTTTGGGTGGACCTGATCGTTTTTCACCAAAACATTAGACACCTTTAGGATAGCTTTATACCAAACGATCAATGGAAGTTAGCAAAATGAAAACATGGAATTATGCCCCCGCCTCAATTAATTGTGACCTAGACCATAAATGTGAAGTTATGAAGGAGCTAAACGAGTTACCAGGAATATTAGAGTCTGCAGAGTTGGATGCAGCGTACGATATACTAGTAAAGTTAAAACTGGGAACAGTTGAAGAGTTGGAAGAAAATATAAAGGGGCATCTCAAAAAAATGCCTTATGTTAAGTCTACCATAACGCTCGTAGCAATTGAAGACACCTACAGAGAATTCTAAAAGCCCGTAGAGGAGCGTTGGAATAACACACTATTAATTCGAAAGGCTTCTCTCCTGCGAGCACGCAGTACTGTCTTTCGTCACGTCATTAGTTGACTTGGCAATTTCATTTGGTTTATGATTGTGCTCATAGCTTTCCATCCACGCAATTTGACATTGGGAACCAAATTGACATGAATTTAGGATTCATGACGCACATTTATTTCATGTAAAATCGGTAATTTATGTCTGTCAATGACTGCTACCTTTATAGTGATACTAGGGGCAGCAGACACGCTGCAGGACAAGTAGTACTATCACGTATTACTGGAATATGAGGAAGGAAGCATGGAAATATCGCAGGACAAAATCATTAGTATTTACCTGTTGTACAAGGCCCTTCTATCCAGAATTCAAAAAGGAGCTTTAACAACACAAAGCATTCCCATCCTCCTCTACACAAATCTTTAAGCAAGTAGAGAATTCCGTAGTGTGGATTACGAGTCGAATGTCAAACCTTGGTATGTAAATAATAGTTAATTGTTGTACTTAGCATCCGCAGGAATGAGGGGGCATCCTCTGAGGAGAATAGATGATCTCATCAATTACATCTATTTGCATAAATCAATATGCTAAGTCTAAATAGACATGGCCAAATGATGGCTTTGAATCTAGTCCTACAAGCACGATCGCCATCGTTAGTGAATCCTACAACGCAAGAATCAACCTTCCTTGACATAATTCCTACGTTTTTTAAGAACGATAACGTATTGGCAATATACGTAGAACATTTGTAACTCAGCTGCCGTCGCCATGCACAAATTTGTCTACTACGAAAAATAATCCATAACTCCAGCTTTTCCCATTAATCAGTAAGATATTATGGTTTAATTTTTAGTAACCCGTGTTTTGTGCTGTTCAGAATCGACCTGGATTAAAGAACCAATCAAGCCACATGATATTAAATATGTGAAGGTAACTGAGCTAGACACAAGCTGAACGTACTATCTGTCAAACTATAAAATGAAACATCCAAACGAATTGGTTCTTATGGACACCAAAGGAGCATTCAGGAAGTAGACATTATTTCATTCATGCGATAAAGGAGTAAGCAAATGATGCAACAGAAGAAACAGTGAAGCACCATTGGTTCCCAAAGAATCGGTTGAACTCCACGTAAACCGATGAAGCAATGCATGATGGAGGTAAAGGTATTGTGAATTCGTATAAATATGAAAGAGAAGATGAGGTACAACAGTTAATATATATGCACATCTTCTATGATGGAATGTCCCCATCTTCTAAGCAAATTTGGTGTTTCGGTTGTAATTCTATGCAAAGCGTATGTCTTCACAAAGGATGTCCGGAGCATTGTGATATGTGTAACAGAATTAAGGAAATAAGATTGAACAGATCTACCCATCCCGATCTTTCTATCTAAACCGTATGTTATAGAATCTGAATAAACCGAATATCAAGGCTTCAGAGTTCTGTGTGTCAGGCACTTGAAGAGCGATGCATCCCTATTGACTAGCTTTGGAAAAGCGTATGATCGTTTTAAGGTTACTGTGGTCTCCTTATAAGCGTATATGCGAGATATGACTTGCTATAGGATCGTAAACAACTCGAATTAAATTCGACATCAAATAATAATTGAAATTTTTTTACCCCCTCGAGAGCAGATACATTGCCAGCCTATACTGAGTATGAGAAGATACCGCCTTGCGAATATTAGTTAAACTTATGTTAAGTGGAATAGCAAACGCATACCAGTAGCTTAACGTAATTCTGAAACATTTTCTTTGTCGTGTTTTATATTCGAGTATCGCTTCATAATCCTAAGGCGCCATAGTTCATTGACCGAAAAAGCCAAGATATTGAAAGAGCCCATTCTCAAAATGCGCGCAGGCTCGAGTCCTATACCAAATAGCATATGTTTTCTAATTAAATCTTGATTAACTGGTCTTATATTTTGTACAAGACAGGCTATTTCCAGGAAGTTTTTGGAGATGAAAAGATATCACCTTGAATCGGTAAAGTATTTTGAGAAAACAAAATAAAACACCCACGTGTCTTTTGAATCCTGCTGTTGTAATAACACGTGGAATCACTCCATCTCTCTACAAGTAGGCCCCATATTTTTAGCCGTCCAACCTTTTCCTTATAATCCACTATGGTTTGCAGGAATTTATGTGAGAGGTTGCATTCCAAAATTATTTTTGGAAAGAGTCACTATGAAGGTGGTAGAAAATACTGTAGAAGGTGTGAGGTTTATTATTACCACAAAGGTACGTTCTGTCCTTGTTGTGGTATGACATTAAGACTGTTACCAACTAATAGAGGGGATAAGGAAAAGCTAAGACAAAATCGACACGCATTGTCTTAAAAGATAAGATGAGAGAAAAGTTAAGCGAACTTATGAATATAGTGATGGCTTCTTTTTTTCGGATCAAATTTCTTTCAAAAGATTAGATCAGGTTGAATATTTGGATTTGAACGATATTCGTATAAAATCGGAAGAATTGCTAGATCATTTCTGAAGCCCAAAAGCGACCGAAATTGGGCGATAGAAGTGTTGAAAGAGGTGAGAAAACCCATTTTTTGATGTAATCATGTTATAGACGATTAATGGATAGATTGGTGAATATCTGCATATATGTCATGTTAGCAGCATTAATTATGAGTACTAAATGAATGAATCAAAATCTCCTGGTTGGAAGCGCGCTGTGGCGATTGGTCTAGGCGTTGTGGCCATTATATTGTCGATATTAGTCTTCGTGCATCCAGGAATAACAATTGTCTCAATAATATACATACTAGGTATACTCTTGATCATTGTCGGAATCGAGAAAATTATAAGTGGAATATTTGTCGCGAATAAATCACGATGGGGTACCGTAGGACTTGGAGTACTAGCCATCATCTTCGGTTCTATAGTTGTAGGAGCTCCTGTATCTACAGCTGTATTTGTGATAATTATGTTGGGGATCGGTTTGCTTTTTGTAGGTATCTCCCATGTAGTAAATGGACTTGGCAATAAAGAGAGTCCTGGTTGGGCAAGGGGATTTAGCATCGGTGCAGGTGCTTTGGCCATCGCTTTATCCTTCTTGGTAATTGCATCTCCTCACGCTGGCGCTGTGTTTGTGTCTCTCGTGTTAGGAATAGCACTCTTAATAATAGGAATAGAAATCATCGTGGTTGGAGTAACCGGAACAAGAATGCGTATGATAAAAGGTACTTAGCGTACTGTCACCTGATATCATATTCTCCTGACACTGAGAATTCAATTGACAAACGAATTTAGATAAAGCAAATCACTAAGGTAAACTTAAGAAATTATATATTGCGTGGCTATTTACTTTCGACCGATATTTCTCCCACTCAGTAGAGGTCATTCCATAATTTGAGTAGACTAGTCGCTTTGTAAAGTAATGTATCAGATTCTCCCAGAAATTTTTTCGTTAGCGATATTGATGTACTGAGGGTCAACTTCTGTTCCAATATAATTCACGCCCAGATGAATACATGCTAAAGCAGTGTTGCCGATTCCCATGAATGGATCATATACTAGCATATTTCGTTTAATTCCATGTAATTCTATACAACGTCTAGGCAACTTCACTGGAAATACTGCAGGGTGCGGTCGGCCTTCCTGAATTGTAGGATAGGATATAAGCCATACATTTCCTCTGTCTCTTTTATCACGTACTGCAGTCTTCCACCGTCCTATGTTTGTTTTGTCTTGATAAGTAACACCTGCTCCCAATTTGTCAATTTTTATATTCCCGGTTTTTGTAAAATGAAATATGTATTCCTGGAGATGACTCAAGTATCGATCGCTGACTATTGGGTTAAAATGGCCTATCGATATATTGTCATTGTTATGAAATTCATTATTTCTCCCAACGTCTTCTCGGTCAATAGAAACAGACTTTATCCAATGTATTGTGTTTTGTAATTTATAATCGCTTTTCAAAAATTTTTCGGCTATCAAGAATGGTAGCATTGGATCAGCCGGTCGATTTCCTATATTAAGAAAAAATGAACCGTCGTCTTCTAATATGGAGTGGCTTGCCTTTGCAACATCTTCTAACCATTCTAAGTATTCCTCTCTCTTTTTGTTGTCTTTATATGATCCATAGTCTTTGTTTAGGTTGTACGGAGGAGATGTTACTATGACGTCTATGGGTAATTTTTCTTCCTTCAATTTGCTCATGAATTTTATGCAATCTTCTTGATAGATTCGGTTTACTTTTATCACCCATAGACACCTTTTGTGGCATTTTGAATTAACATTTTCCCTCTATTTTCCTCTTCGATCACAATACTGCATTTCTCGGCATGGGTCTTTCCATTCAACGTTTCATGTGATTTCAAATAATTGTGAAATAGCTGATAACCAGTCGTAATAGATGTGTTTGGCATCTTTAACCCACGCATGAATTTTACTCTATCTCTTCATTCATATGGTCCATCTTATTATTATTGTGGTCTCCCTGTAGTCGAATCTGAACTATATGTCTTGTTATTGGGTTGTTGATTATGAAGAATTCTTTTTAAATGCGTCAGCGAAATCTGGTGCGCAATCTGTAATCAGAATCAAATTTCTATTCACCCTTGTCTTTACTGGGTTTAGATTTGGTGAACGTTTTGGAAGAAATATTACAGTTAACCAGTCTTGTTTTTTCTATGAATTGTTTAGCCTTTTTGCTTACATGAAATGATGCATTATCTGTTATTAGGATGAATCGTTTTATCTTGTTCTTTTTGATATAATTCCCTACGCTCCTGATACGGTCTATGAAATCAGTACTTGTTCTAGATTTGCTAATTTTGAATTTGATCTTATTTGAAGGATAGTGAAGGGTGATGAATGCATTTATCTTTCTGTTTGATCCTTTATGAAATATCTTCTGTTGTTCTCCTTTCATCATGTACGTATT
>JBAVTY010000364.1:0-52008 GCA_049696495.1 Candidatus Nitrosopolaris sp. | reverse complement strand
TCCAGGAACGTGCGAACGACCGTATAGCAGCCTTGGTTGCATGATAAACACTCAAACCCTCGACTCCTTTGGATCCTCCGATCGAAGCCATTAGGATGATAGAACCACCGTCCTGAAAAAGTGGAAGTGCTTTTTGTACCGTGAACAAAAGCCCTTTCACATTGACGTTGAAAAGTTTGTCAAAATGCGCTTCGGTGATTTCCTCCAATCGTACGAATTCCCACAGTCCGGCATTCGCGAAGAGAATATCGATTCGGCCTTTCTGCTGCTTAACCGTGGCGTACAATTTATCAAGATCAGAGGGATTTGAGACATCACCTTGAACGCTGGTGACATTTTTGCCAATTTGCTTGACTGCTGTATTGAGTTCCCTTTCACGCCGACCGGTGATGAAAACATACGCCCCCTCTGCAACGAATCGTTGTGCCGTGGCAAGGCCTAAACCGCTGCTTCCGCCGGTGATCACTGCAATTTTTCCGTCAAGTCTTTTTGGAAATACCAAGTTCGCCAAGATTGCAACTGTTATCCAATAATTTAGCCTTCCTCCACCACTTTGACAACTATTTCCAAGGCCACAACTAATGGCGTTGCCGCTATTCCTACCATTTTTTGAATTACTAGAAATTACCAGAATTGTCATTACCGCCATCGCCACCACCTCCAGCGCAACGTAGGACCGATAAAGAGTATGGTAAATGCCACTGTAGGTCTATGAATCTATATAGCAAGGGTGGAACAGGCATATCACTTTCTACCAAAGCTATGCTAATGGTCAGACTACGAAGACTCGCAGCGTGTCAGTTCCGATTGACAGTGTTAAGATAGATAGTCCTATAGCCCAAGTTCCTGCTCATGAGGATACGACTGATTTTTTTGAGGCAGGGATCAAAGGGCGTGGCCAAGCAAACGACCAAGAAAAATCCTTGAGCTACAAACTCTAGCTTGGCATGCCATGTCCGAAGAAACTTAGGCAAATTAGACAAGTATTGGGCCGATTGACTACTAAGTAGGGCGCGTACACTGGACTAATTAAGCCTTTTTCCGACCGACCAGGTAGGTGACCTTTATAATACCCTGATCTCCGCTTTCTTCTTATACAAATAGCCTCAGTCCATAGACGATCAAGATTGTACAATCACGTTTGGTTTGAGCATCTCACGGAAATTGTCCACGGACCATCGTCAACTGCTAAACGATAAAATTTCTGAGTATTATGGTAGCGTCAAGGGCTCAGAGTCTGGCGCCTAAATTCACATTATCCTTTACATACCATACACATCTGCTAGTTGATTGCTGTTGCTGGCTGAAGCCAGGTTCAGTCACGCTCAGAACATGGTAGAATTGAAGCATGGAGTGAGGAGCGCTGCCCTGCATACATAACTAAAAGTCCGCCTTCTTTGAGCCATCTAGACGCAGATTCAATCAGCTTTTCGTGTATCCTCCCCTCCTCGTCTTCTCTTATGCTCACTTCTGTAAAATTAAGAGCCAGGACAAGATCTATCGATCCATCAGGTATCTCCCCTTGCGTGACTGCACGAAAGTCCTTATTGAATAACTTGAGATTGTCGCGCCGTGAAGCTACAGGCTTGGGGCGTGTTATATTGTTGCTGTTCTTCAAACCTTTTCCTGAGTTTGTCATTTCGACCTTCAAACCTTTTCTCGTAGACCGTTTTTTACCTGGACCGTTCTTTTGACGCAGGCTATTAATCTACTCCGGTGTCCCATCTTCTATGATTGTCTTCACCCTCTCGATAGTCGTATGCGAGACGTCTACCTTATCACCTATTTCTTGGCTTGACCGTAGCGGGGTCAAGTCCTTTTCTTCATCCTCGTCGTCACTGTCCTCTGCGTCCAGGGAGCGAAGCGGCTTTTCGCTAGCGATATCACCACCACCGTGGAATCTCTTGACTGTTGCCGCTTTGCCAGTCTCTGTAGTGAAACGGCTTGCTCGCTGTCTCTGCTTTGCTATGGTCCCATCAATATTGTACATCTTCACACCCATCTCTGCGCGTTCGAATTGGCTGAGGTGTCTGCGGTGTAAGTTTACGGCGATGACATATCGTAATTCTTCCATGGGCTTGCCCGTGAAATCCTTGATGTTATAGGCAACGCGATAACCGAGCTCTTTGCAAGCTCGCATGCGGTGATGACCGTCCAAGACGACGTTATCTTGATTTAGAATGATGGGCATCAAGAGGCCCCCATGTTCTTTGATGGATTTCTTCAATCGTTCAAAATCGGACTTTGAAAATTGGGGCAAAAGATCAACATACTCCTGTTTAGTCCAGACTTTTGTTGGGACCATCCTCTCATTACTATTACTAGTCTGCGTGCTACCATTACTACTACTGCTACTACTACCAGGACCACTACGATTAGTACTACTGCTACTAGCTATTGGAGTAGCAGATGAATCGGATGACATAAGCGAATATTCCTCCAAAGAATTTTTTGTACGAACAAAGCAAATCTTACCACTAGAGAGATTTCAGCTTTAGCAGCGCGGGAATGTCAGTGGGGAGTTGAATTTAGTAATTCCCACATGAACCGCATTTCGTCTTTTAATGATGCGATATCCACATCATATCTCTCTTGAAGTCTTTGGACTTCCGATTCTTTTTGTTGCTGTTTTTCCAACGTTTCGTTATATGCATCATACTGTAGTACCATTCTGCATTTAGCACAGAATCTGCTATCTGGTTTGTTTGGTTCACTGCAGTTGGGACATGTCTTTGCTTTGAGGATATCTATCTGCTGCTGATTATATTTTTCAACCCCATAGGCTTCTAGAAGGGATTTGGAAGACTCATTACCAAAATAATGAAGATAGATATTGGGCATCTTGCTTGTCATGGTCCAGCCTGCATGGTCTCGAAGAGTGCTTTCTTTCAATATTCTTGATTTTGCTGTCAATGCCGAGTGACGCTGTACGTAAGGATTCCATGGTTGTGTTAGTAGATTTCTTATGTACGCCTTATCAGCTTCGGAAACGGAGGAATCTTTAAGCAATTTTGGAAAATAGTGTTTTTGATATTTCCGAGTATATTGTTTGTACAGTGAATTTTCGGTAAGCCGTTGGCCATAATTACTATCAGAAAGCGAAGGGAACAGGAAAGCATCCGGGTTACCTCCAGTAGGATGAGAATCGATCCAGTCTTTGACATAGGGAATAGAAAATATGAGAGGAATGGTCCTTGGTCTCGTCTTACTTTTTACTAAATGTACTTCTGCATAATGTGTGCCATTTGAAGAGATTTTGAATTTAATGTCCTTAATTCTGAGTGCAAGCAGCTCATGTGGCCTGGCCGAAGTATCATTTGCCATCGAATGATAACACCTGTCACGTTTTTCAGGACAGTATTTCAAAAATATAGCATGTTCTTCATTTGTCCAAATATCGGAAGGCTTGTATGGAGATCTTTCTTTTCGTGGCAGTAATTTGACTCCTTGCATACACGTAGGAGTAACCCACTTGTCTTGATTCGGTTCGTCTTGATTGTATAACCATCTGAAGAATTTGCTAAGAACCATTTGTCGGGTGTTATAAGTACCGATCCATCTATGGCAAGGATCATCTGTTTCTGATCTTCTCAACGAACTCAAATATGATGTAACGTCGTCTTTTGTTATCTCCTGAAAGTTTTTGTAGTTTAAAAATCTGTTAAGCCAACAAATAATTTTGATATGTGCTATTCTGGTACTCAATTTGATATTTCGCTCAGTATGTTCGGTTATTAGAAGAGGTGTTGTTAGTTGACAGAGCGTGTCTGAGTTTTGAGGATTTTCCAAAGCTAGCTGTCTAAAGATATTTCTGAAGTATGGTAGGGCACCGGCTGTTAAGGAATTTATGCTTCTCTCAAGGTCTTTGTTTGATGACACGGTAGTTGTAGTTGTAGTCGTTGCCATCGGAATATGCTCGAAAACTAACTTCTAAGGTTTAAAACTTACGTCTGAATCCATGAACAGAGTGGAGGGAATGGGATTTGAACCCATGGCCACCTGCGTGTAAGGCAGGTATCATAACCAGTCTAGAACATCCCTCCATTAGGAAACACGTGCGACCAGTCGTCAACTTGAGCGTATAGATATTAATACGTTATTTGATTTTTGGGGTTTAACAATTCATAATGACAAAAATTCTATTCGAATTCATGATGATGGAGCAGTACAACATGGCTGGTGCGCACAGAACTATCGTATTGGCATTGGCTCCACATCGTGTATCTATATGACTTTATATAACTCGATTTCATCCAAGGTTACTTCAAGTTCAAACTTTTATTAGTCCCTCAAACAAAAACTGTTCAAGAAATGCCTGTTGGCGCCAACGATGATACACTGAGAGTCGTAGAAGAGAAGCTAAAGCATCTCACCGACGACACACAGGAACAGTACGAAGCATTCATCGATGCAACTCAACATTATAAGAAGGGAAACGTAAATCAAAAAGACTTCTTAGCTAAGTTGGCGGATTATCTCATTGGGATGACTTCATTAAATTTTATTGCTATCCAAGTATTATTAGAAGTCAAATTAACGATCCAAACAAATCTCTCCAAAAAACAGAGTCCGTCCCCTCCTCTTTTCAAAACGCATGACAAGACTGAAGAAGTTGGCGGGTTAAACGTTCGAAAAACCAATGACGTCGTCGCTGACTCTACTCAAATGACACCACATAGCAGCCTGGCAAAGTCTGCAAAGGTTAAGAATTGCATTATTTGCGGATCAGCCATTCCCGCCCAGGCAAAGTTCTGCAATAAATGTGGCAATTCGCAATAATTAAAAACACGAGAAGACAATCATCTGTTGATGAAAGTATTCAATGCCAGGGCTGCAACTGAAGAATACATGTCTACTCATTCCCTTACTTTTTCTACTCCCGAGATGACTTTAAAGAAATTTGCCATGTGGCTTGGAGAACAAATCGATGTTCCTGGGAGCAAAGAAGGTGCTACGCCAAGAATGGTGCTCTATCTTGAAGAGAAAGTAACAAGCAAAGGCAACGCATCCTTCCTAGAATTAATGCCCGATGTTAATGAGACATTTAAACCCAGCGGGGCAGTGACAAAGATGTATGATCTTACTGAAGGAAGAACAGTAGCGCCAAAATCGACCACGTCAAGTGTAGATAGCTCCAATCATAAGGATAGTAAATACTGCATAGGATGTGGGTCGAAAATAAATCTGAAATCGAGATATTGTACGAAGTGTGGTGTAAATCAAGGCGACTGAGTCAGTAATAGGTACAATTTTGTTATATCGGCTTTAGTCAGTTGTCTTATTCGTGTCTATAACCCATGATAGGCTATCGTCGAATAACAAACGCGAAATTGCGATATCAAAAGGTGTTACTTCTGAATTAAGCAATCAAACTGTAGGTCTATGTCTCAATAACTCTCGAATTTGTTCTCGCGTCAAATACTATTTATGTCTCGACATCTCGACGAAATGATCAGCAAACGAGAGCGTTGTTATCTATTCATATTGATGGTGCAAGTCGAGGTAACCCAGGTTATTCAGGGATTGGCATTGTAATCACGAAAGATAACGACAGAATAGCTGAGTATAAAGAATTCATAGGGATGAAGACCAATAACCAAGCAGAATACATTGCATTGAAAAAAGCGCTGGAAATAGCCTCCACCATTGAGGATGAAATCACAGTTCTGTCCGACAGCGAATTGGTTATAAATCAGAGGATGCATTATTACAAAGTAAGAAATAAGCAATTAAAGGTACTATTTAGGGAAATCTCAAATTTGGAGAAGTATTTTAGAACAGTGATTTACAGACATATTCCCAGGGAGGTTAATACATATGCAGATTCATTGGCTAATCAAGCGATAGACGAACGAATTAAATATAAAGATGACAGTGGCTAATTCGAGGGCAGCAGTGAAGACTCAGAGTTAATCCGATTTTGTTTCACAGAATATGAGGAAAAGGCATTTGACCGAGCTGCCATTATTTTATCGGAGAAACGGTCTGATGATTGTCATTAGACATCTTATATGATTGAAGATTATTTAGTGCTAGACTATTTAATATGTTGCTAAAATCTTGTCAATTTGCATAATAGTTTGTGTGGTTTGTTGGCTTGTCTTTGGATTCGCATTCGGTACAGGGAATTATCACATTCAATACCTGTCACCGGTGTCAAGGCCGATTAAATTTTTTTGCGATGGTTATAACGTCCTCGTCGACGAGCAGGTGATCCATTCCTACCTTCTGTCCACCAAATTTAGCGCTCTTGCCCCATATCTGGGCATATCTAAAGTCCTTGATCATGCTACGATGTATCTTACTGCACACATTTCCAACATTAGATCCGTTTTGCATAATCAGAGGCTCCTTAAAATCAGTTTCTTTCCCCTTTCTCAGGTATATTCTGATGAAATCTAATTTTTTGTAGATCTGTTCTTTGAGAGCATTGATATTCACATCTGTATCCGCTGAAATCGGAATAAAATTACTTCCAATATTTGATTGCACTTCTCTAACGAAACCTTGGTTTACGAGGTCTATTTTGTTCAATACCGCCACCGAAGGAATGTAGACTCGGTTACCGCTTAAGATATCGATTAATTGATCATCTGATAATCCTTGTTCTCTTATTACCACTCGGCAATTCCTGATACCAAACGTTAGTAAAATCTCCTGGACTAGCTTTTCAGGTATTTTGATTGGAACCAAAATGTTAATTGAAAGTCCCCCTGCAGAGGCTTTTTCTAATACAATATCGGGCGGTTTTTGATCGACTCTGATGCCAATTCCGAACAGCTCCTTTTTTATAATGGCCAAATGGTTTGGTTGGAATACATCGAGAACAATAATGACTAGGTCTGCGCTTCGAGCGATAGATAATACTTTTTTGCCCAATCCCTTTCCTGAGGCTGCGCCTTCTATAATCCCGGGCATATCAAGAATCTGAATCCTTGACCCTCGATAATCCATCATCCCAGGAACAGCTGTAAGGGTTGTGAACTGATATGAAGCAACCCTAGATCTAGCATTTGTCAGTCGATTGAGGAGAGTTGACTTTCCAACGCTAGGCAATCCGATGAGAATGACAGTGGCATCTCCGCCTTTTCTGATGTCAAATCCTGAAGATCCTCCTCCTGTTGATAGTGTTCTTTTCTGTGTGCCTTCCTCCATTTCTCGCTTCAGACGAGCCATTTTTGCTTTTAAGAGACCAACATGATGTTCCGTCGCTTTATTTATCTGTGTCTTATGAATTTCATCTTCGATAGCTTTTATTTTCTCTGGTATGCCCACTGTGAAAAGTACACAACAATTGGACTATTATCAGTTTAGCTTTTCAGAGCGAATCATGTTGTTAATATTACAAATTAGGATTTATGGTTAATCAATCCTAATTTGTTGGGATTGGCTATAACAATCTCTTGTTGTGGTAGCAACACCTATCTTCGATTTCTTCGATTAGGCGAGAACATTTAATTGGCAAACACTCTGCGGAGATAACGACGAAAGTGAATAATGACAAATGGTCTGTTCTATTCTGACCAATAGCAATAATCCTTTACTGAAAGAGCAGGAGTATGGAGTATGTATAATAGAAACAGAATCATGGACTTGTGGTTTCAATCCACACTGCGCATCATTATATATTTCTCTGATGCCCCATTCCATTATGGTCATTTAAAGTTACACTATGCAAAGTTTTACCTTTCTCTTTAATTTTCGATTGATAACGGCTACTAGGTTGCTGTACTCATGGTTCAGTAGTTGAACCAGCATTTTGTACCCTTTTAGCTTTTTTTAACAAATCCCTTGCATTCTTGTACGTCAATTGATTGATAGCTTCGTTATATTCCTTCCAAGCAAATGCATCATGTTCCGATGAAAGTATAATATTGCGTGTATTTGTTCTGGCCATGTAGAAAATAACCCGTTTATGAACCAGTTTGTCCGATCGGTTAAAATAGTATTCTATATTCGATTCAAAGTCTTTAATAAATTCGATATCATTGATTCCTGTCTCCTCGTATATTTCTCGACGTGCAGTCTCAAATCCATCTTCACCGAACTCGATGTTTCCCTTGGGAAACTCCCAATGAGCTAAAGTATGACGCAATAATAAGTACTCTATTCTACCCGAATTCTCATTTAGAGAAAATAATATAGCACCAGCAGAGTACTCATCAAACATTGCTTTCAACACATAAGGGACCAATATGGACAAGAGTAGATAGATCTCATACGGTTTCAAATATAGACCCATAGTTTAAAAAACCTCGCACGACAATTCGCGGGTAGCGGTAGTCGATCGATATGCTAAATGATGTCTCTTTCGTTGCTGTCTGCTCATCTGCAGTTACTGCAGTCACAATAGAGACTAGAGGTAAATATAGTAACCATTGCCAGACCGCAGAATAGATATTAGTCGAGTCATAGCTTTACATGATAATAAAGAGGGAAAAATATCTAAATTATATGAATCTAGACCAATCCGGCAATCTTTCACATCCATTTGGATACATATACCCAAAAAAATATCATAGTCATATGTATCCGCAATTAACAGCTGTAGGTTCAGTAGTGTTTTAGAAAATTGTTAAAAACGGTTCAAAAATTGAAATAAATACAATACGTCAACCGAAGAGTCTACACCTAGCAGGAATCCGTTACTTACTGGAAAATAACTTATATGCTTTTAAAACAAGATTGACCCATGGTTTATCGACTAACTTTTTCGAAAGCCCATATTCTAATTATTCATGCTTTTCAGCTTTGTTACCTTTGAACGTATCATTTATGGTCTCTCTTGATGGATCGGACGGATCATAATCATGAATATCTTCCCATTCCTCTGAAGTCTGCCAATAACTGCAATACCATCTGCGTGATCCTACATCGTAATCCCCGTGTTCAGGCATATCTAGGTATTTATGACCATCACAATTATTCTTATCTTAACGTTACTTGCCGAATCTTCGGATTCTTAGTTGGTATGTCCTGATTGCCCTCATCAAGTCTATCTTGCGGAATTCTGGCCAGAATACATCCATAAACACCAACTCGCTGTATGCACTTTGCCATATGAGGAAGCCGCTTAGACGTTTTTCCCCAGAAGTCCTTAATATCAAATCTGGTTCTGGCTGTGGTAAGTGGGATGTGTAGAGACAGGATTCGATCACCTTTTCGTCGATATCTTCCACCGAGAGTTCGCCACTCTTCGTCATTAATGCAATTTTCTTTATAGCATCAACAAGCTCTTCCTGTCCACCGTAAGCAACAGCTATGTTAAGAAACATGGCGTCATACTTTGCCGTGTCCTCCTCTAGCTTATTTAATATCCCCTGAAGTTCGATGGGTAGCAGTTTGATATTTCCTATTGCCTTGATTTTCATACGACGCCGGTGTATTCTAGAGTCTTCGTAAAGCCTTTCTAGCTTTAACTGTAACAGTCGATAAATATTATCTACTTCTTCATCTTTTCTATCCAGATTCTCTGTAGACAAAACGTACAAAGTAGTAATTTTAATACCTAAATCATGAATCCAATTCAATAATTCCTCAGCTTTATCCGCACCCATGAAATGACCACTTCCTACTCCCATTAAGTTATACTTTGCCCATCGTCTGTTTCCGTCTAGTATGATTGCAATATGATTGGGAAGTGAGCTTTTTAGAATTTGAGACTCCAGTCGTCGCTCATAAAGACTGTAGAGCCAACTGCGCTTAAAGAAGGTTTCCGCAAGAGCCCTACTGCCAATATCTTGAATTACCATCTATACACAAAAGCCTGGCTCGACGATGATTTTACTGTTTTGAAATAATTAGATAAAATATTTAGAGGATTAATGCTTAAGAACTTCTCCCCCCTTCCTGTTCCTAAAATATTGGAACAAGAATGTCGCGGCGATCAATGTAATGGCTAATCCTATTAACAGAGAGGAAATTAAGTTGAACGGATTAGTCCGTTCGGTCAAAACAGATGTAAATTGCAGGATAGGAATATACAATAACGCTAACACCACTAGACGCAAAATATCAGACATTGTCAGTATACTACCTTTGAACCAGTTACTCAGAAGCGACCCTGCTAGGATAGTTGCTATACCAATCCAAAGGAGTGTGATAGTACCATGAACAAAACTTCCAACTATGACTCTGTTGGTTATAGTATGTAGCGCGGTCATGTTCGGAACAATCGCTTCATTAGGAATGGTAGAGATGCCATTTACTATAGAAACTACAATGATCAATATACCAGCAAATGTGGAGAAAATTCGAATAAAACCAGTTGGTGTAGGTCTGCCAAGAGAACTTAGCGCCTTATCTATATCAAATGCTCTAATGATAAAGGCAGCACCCAAAATACTGAACACTAACGCCAGAGCCTCTTTCGTTAACCCGAAAAAGCTCGCAAGACTTGTTGCAACTAGGAGTGCTCCTGGAACTCCCAGGAAGAATTTCGAATAACGAGGGTCATAAGCAAGCATTTTTATGTACCTTCCTAAAACAGCGTACGAATATTCAACAGTTCTGCTATGTTTGATTATTATCCGCTGGATAGAAATGACTGGAACCATGCTTTGAATCACAGGCACAATAGTCTCATCGTCTTCACCATCGGATACGAGTACAGCCGCGTCTGCCTTATACTCACCAAGGATATTCTGGACCTCTAGACATATTTTCTCGTCTGCTTCGATCCCGCGATTATACTTACCTGCAACAACGGCAACCTGTGACGTGTACCCTTTGGCAATGAGTTCCTCATATGTTTTGACCGCCCCGAAGATGGCGTTGGCATCTGGATCTTCAGGATCTTCGATCGCTAGCCTTACGCCAGCATTAATACATGGATCTCTTCCCACAACAGGTGTTTCCATGCCGCCTTTAGAGCCAATATCGTCGTCTCGATCTACACATAAAACCAGAATTCTGCTATGCGTTGATGCTGCCGAGGCTGCTCTAGATAAGCCTGCTCCACTTTGTGGCAAACCCTTCGTATAGTTATCAACACTAGGCATTCTGAACACCCATGAATACTATATACCCTTCCAATGACTCTGCTTGTTAATTAATTTAATTATCTTGATTAGTGATTATCGAGTCATAGTCGGTAGGTTTCAACGCTTTGGCAATTGGTATCATTCATTTCCTGCCTCGTTCATCCCATTTGTTGTCTTTTTGGAGCGTTCTGTATTATAATATGCTACTAATCCGCATTATTGACGCTATGAAGTTGATGCTGTAACCTTTTCGCAGCCTTCACCGGATCCTTCGATCCAATAATTGATCGTCCAATGATAAAATAATCAGCACCACTATCAGCCGCATGTTTTATGTTACCACCCTGTGTACCTAGTCCTGGTGAATAAATAGGAATGCCATTCTTTTTGATAGAGATTTCTCTTAAAATCTCAAGCCGATTTGCGCCTATAACAACTCCATCCACGCCACATGCTATTGCGTCTTGGAAGAACTTTTGATATAACGATGTAACCTGATTGTTGCTACCTATGAAATTGATACCGAATCCTAGCCGTGCTCCGACATGACTCATGTATACCAAAGCAATTATGCCGCCTTTCAATCTGTGTGCCTGTACTACTACATTTCTTAATCCCGCTGCACCGATAAAGGGATTGACGGTTACTGCATCAAATCCCATGCGCGAAAGATGAGAAATAGCGATCTTATTAGTACTTGGGATGTCATTCAATTTAATGTCTGCTACAGATTGCAGGCCATAAGAATGCACGAGTCGATTTACTTCGGAGAGCTCATAGATTGATAGTGGCAATATCAAATGAAAATTCATTTTAATCGCACAGATGTACCTTTCCAGAAGCGAAATTGTCTTTAAAGCGGACCGCAAATTAGATCTACATGTTAAGTCGAGTGCGAGAATTATCCGGCTTCCTTTGATACTGGATACTTCTGTCATCCTTTGACTGAACGCGGCTGAGTTAACCACGAATATTCACCAAAGGATGGCCAGACGCAAGTCTAATTAACTTCAGATAGACGTAACCATGTTCGTCTATCCTATTCGAAAAGGATGGTTGTTCTACCTTTTGACTGGAGTATCGCAAAAAAGAATTGATTGGTTCTTCATCAAGAACCACGTAGTAAAAATAAGATATCGTATCAGATTCGATTAAACTGATTGCCGACCCAACCACAAAATTCGTTTTGTCCTTAAAGATCAATAGCGGTAACGGGGATTCGTCGTATATTGTCTTGTAGGCAGCAACTTTTGCAAGACTCGAGAGGTCTCGGAGTCTTATCGAGATGTAACCTGAATTTTTATTTACTCGTGCTTTTCTTGTGAGCGTCGGAGGGAATTTATCAACATTGATTATCGGCGTGTAAATGAAGCTTGGATTCATTACTGAATCGACCACAGAAACTTCCTCTGTCATCCCTGTGATCCTGTATGCCATATACTGGCCGTATTTCATTTCTTCACTTTTTACAAAATAGATCACAGCTCTCCCCTCTATAATATCCGTTTGAACTGCGTACACAAATTGTTGATTTAAAAATAACGAGAACGCAGGCACAGGTGTGCGCTCTAAAGCGCAGACCAACCTACCAAAATTATTTAGATCCAATAGCTCCACATAACATGGAGATTTAAGTCGCAAGTTCACTATTCATAGTATGTGTGCTATTAAAAGTCATTCGAAACCAAGAACCTCTTCACATAGCTTGGACTAGTTAGGGGGTAGAGGTATCTACAATCTAAGAGTTACCAACGTATATTCGATATGGAGTTGCATAGCATTCACGAAAACAAATAGTAGAAACCAATTTCTTTCACTCTTCTTCCCTGTATTGATCATCGTAAATTAGACCACTATCGGATGCATTGCAAGGCCTTTTTATTTCCTCTGGGCCGGAGATTTGTGTCGATAGTAGTTCGGAACCTGTCTTACTCCTTTTGAAAAACAAATTTGGAAATTGCACCACGGATTGCAAAGATCTCATAAACCCATATTTACAACATCTCCACTTCTTCCTCGTCGGTCAATAACTTGAGTGAGTTCTGCGCCCGTTCCTATCAGCGTGACTTTTAATCCGGTTTCTCCTTCTATATTTTCGATAAAACTTCGTGCTTCTGTTGATAGCTTGGAGAATTCTTTTTTACCGGCTGAACTTGGAAATACGACGTCTAATTTAGTAATGGCAAGTTCCGTAGCACTATTCAATCTTATTGCCTTTTTGGCAAGCACCGGATCGAACGGTGAAGCTCTTCGTTGCCTACCAGTCACACTACCATACTCTGACCATCCCCTCGCTTCAGCGTCCTCGCTGGTAATCTCATCTTTCAAGGGACCCTCTCCTACTCGCGTAACATATGCTTTGAAAACGACAAGCACATCATCCACTTTTTTTGGTCCAATTCCAACATCAGAGCATACCCCAGATGCCGTCACATCTTTTGATGTTACATAGGGATACCCTCCATGATAGAGTGATAGAAAAGTCCCCTGCGTACCCTCGACCAGAACGCTTTCGTTTTTATCCAAGGCATCATTGACTGTGTTACTTATATCTCCAACATATCGGGTCAATTCTGGAATATCCCTTGCAACTTTTAGAACCCGAAATGCCCTGTCAGCATTAGCAGGACCAGTACCTGTTCCAGTTGTACCTATCTTATTTTTCAGATGCATTAGACTGGTGTCTTTCTCTATATGCGCTTTCTCGATAATGCCAGACTGGGCATCAATAAAGGTTCTGTCGAACACATCGAACATTTTAATTTCATTTAATAAAATTTCAGGATTTATTAAAACGCCTGCCCCTATTAATAATTGTGTCGTAGGATTCAATGCGGCACTTGGTAGCATCCTGACTTTATAGGTCTTCCCTCCATGGCAGAAGGTATGACCCGCATTCGGACCTACTCCTCCTCTTACCGCAACGAAAGGGTTTTCTTTATTGGCAAGATAGGCGACAATTTTGCCTTTGCCCTCGTCACCAAAAAAACCTCCGACAATTACTAGACATGGCATATTGGAACTGTTGAGATCCTGTGAATATTTAAGCCTAGTTCAAATATTGTTTTTCATAGGATTAAAATACTGCAGACACCCTCTACTTTCGATGACGCTCGATTCAGATGCAGCTGGCAATATGATTCAAATTCTGGCAGACCTGCCAGAATTTCTGCGAGAACAAATTATCCGCAAGAGACTACAAGAATTTGTTATATTTGAGGAATCCGATAAGTGCGAAACGATTTCTATGGCATTAAACGCTGCTTCTTCGATTGAAGCGCATAAACTCACTGTGTTAGTGAAGACTTGGATGGAAGTTCTATCCGAATTTGACCCTAGCACAATAGTTCTCATGTTGCGACTTTACTGTGAAGAAATTTTAAAGGACCACTCCACGATTGAGAAATTAAATATGGACTGTTTGATTCGGGCATTTATGACTTTAAATGAAGTCAAAAAACAAAAGTTCGTTGATTGCCTAAAGGAGTCTATGTTCTCTATACCAAATAGGCATAAAATCATAGAGATCATGCCCACTGCAGCAATAGAGATTTTGGAAATGAAATAATCTTATTGATCGGGACGTTTATCAGGATTTTTTTGTAGTTCGCCTTCTTGTTTTTCTAAGCCAAAGAATATTTTTTCGTATCTCCGAAGTGCTTTCCGATGTTCAGGTAGAGACATATCCAGTCTCATTTCATTCATTACCATGACAGCATAATCTGCCCATTCCTTCCAACAATCTGGACAAGAAGGATATACTTCGGAGCCTGGATCATTAATTAATTTCTCATCAAAGTCCTTATGACATTTGAGACAAACTTTTACCATCTGAAAACATCCTCGCACTAGGTTATTTTATTCTTTATGTCGCGGGGTTAACTTAAGATCTGTTCTTTCACTTACCTTTCATTTTATTATAAGAGTGAAATTTCCTTACATGCTCGCGCATCTGTTCCATTCCTTCGAATTTCAAGTTGCATGACTTGCACTCATAAAATACACCTTTTCCATGTACTACTTGGATGTGTTGCATCATCTCCTCAATCTTTCGGAATTTTGTTCCGCAGCCTTCACATAAGTGTTTTTTGAAGATATTCATGGTTGGTTAAAGCCTTATGCCACGTTGTTTGTCCCAACATTTTCTGCATAACTGGCCTTCGATATTCCATTTTGGTTTTGGGTTGTAACGGATAAACCCCAATCTATTGTTACACAGGTTACAGTAGTTCAATCTTTTCTCGTAGTCTTGTGCCTTCTTTTCATAGCAACTTTTGCAGAGTAGACTATCATGTTCCATATTCCATTGCCATCGTGGTTTATTTTTATCCGTTTCAAGCGAAAGCTCTTTTTTACAGACACCGCAAATGTCACGGGCTTGTTTAAGCTTAACCTTTTCATCTTGTTGCCTTAGAATAAATTCTTTAGTCTTCTCTATATGACAACTTGAACAAAGAAACCCTTGGATTTCCCATTCGGGTCTAGGTTTGTACTTGTGATTTAACACTTTATCACAATTACAGCATCGGAGGATCTCTTTTTTCCTAAATAGATGCAAATTTGTTTACCTAGCAGAGATATTGTTGTCTTCCAATACTAAAACCTACTTTACAAGCATGAAAGTTATCTTGCTCGTCTTAACAATGATTGCCTGAGGGATTGTTTTATAATATCAGAAAATAATAATTCACAATATTTTAATAAAACTATTGCCCATTCGAATTTAGTTATAAAATATGAAGAGGATTGAAGCGATATTCCCGCCTGGGAGACTAGACAAAGTGTTCACGGCTCTTGAGAAGATAGATATTGGAGGTTTAACTTACTTACAAACCAAGGGCAGAGGACAACTCGCTAGACCTGAGCTTTCATCAGGAAGAGGGACTTCAACTTTTACCCCAGAATTTAACGCAAACTCGAGTATGATCGTTGTGGTTAAGGACTCTATCGCTGACAAAGTTCTGAATAAAATTCTTGAGGTCGCAAGTACCGGATTGGCAGGGGAAGGAAAAATCTTCGTATCGGACGTTGATGATGCAATAGATATTGGATCGAAAAGTCGTGGTGAATCAGCTATTTGACTGTCATCTACTATTTGACTGTCATCTAGGCATTTATTTAGATGGTTTGAGTTTTAGAAATTAAAAAAGCGCTAACGTTTAACCGTGCGTGAAATCATGCTACCGAATTACTCCTATGAATTTTAACGCATGTAACGTCGCTAACGTTATGGCAAAGCATAACATTGGTTTCCAGGGCATAGCTGGCAATTTTGGCGCATAAAGTTTTATCTGATGGTTATCTATTATGCTTGCTATGTAATCTCTTACTTTGGCATTCCAGATCCGATATTCTATCCTATGCTTCCTAAGAATAGATTCGATTTCATAGATAACTGGCGCCCTGACTGAACGGATGTGCTGTATATATCTTCTAGAAATTTCTACTTCAGCCTGAATCGCGATCAGTCCTTGCTGCTGAACTTCTAGAAGCCTAACATGCATCTCCCAAGGTTTGCTTAACTTCTTTGCAAATCCGTTACCTATTTGAAAGGGCTTTTTATTTTCTAATTTGACACGCCTGAATCCCTCAGAAATCAAAGTCTTTATAATTTCGTCTTTCTTTATCCTTACCATCAAGCTAAGGTGATCGAATTGAATTTCTTCGTGATGTATGAAATCATGCAGGCCTTTTACCACGCTTATCCTCCTGGGGTATCTCGTCAAGAATTCAGACATTAATTAGCATTCCCACATGTTCAATTTCTATGATGATTAAAATGCAATGAGATCATATAAATTGATCTTGTAAGAAAAAATATCAACTTCGCAGTCCTCTTAAGTAGAGATCTTGATCTGCTTCTATCGTCATATCGCGCGATGAGAGTTTTCTATCTGTAGGTGTAACACATACTCCTCGTATAACAGCCGCAGGTATCGATTGATTACCCTCCCCCATAACTGCGACCGCCATTGCAGCTAGACTATCGGCGACGGCCCTAAAACTAACTCTAAGGACTCGTCCAAATAGGTCCAGATTTCCCCTCTCGTCTTCAGTGGGTTCGAATCCTGCATTGGCAATTGCTACGCCGATAGTGCCAATTCGTCCCGGCATCAAACGACTGTCTGCTATCACGATCCTAACGTTAACACCCTTGTCAATGAGGAATCGCCTTCTCAAGTTATCAGCGGTTTTGAAGGGAAGATGCGGATATAAGACAACGGATCCCTTTGGTACATTGGATCTGTCAATGCCAGCATTGGGAGCCAATATGCCATCCTTAATTGACAGCAAAAAACCTGGCACTCCCTTGAATATGTAATCGGCTTCTCTTAATGTAAGCTCAACGATTTTTTCGTTTATGTGGTATGCAGTGCTAATGATCTTAGCTTTCTCACTGGACTTTATTCTATTGATCTCTAACAATGAGCCTTCACTCATGGAAATATATTTGCTTGAAACTACGAGAATGTCATTTTCTTCGAATTCAAAACCAGACATTCTGAAGCTTTGGTATAGATCAAATTTGCCTGTCTTTACTGGGACCCTGATCGGTAATATTTCCAAGTGGAATCAGAAGCTATGCTCTCTTCCCTTTTTTTGTTTTCTTATTTGCAGAAGGTTTTAATCCGTCGGTCGTGCCGGATCTTCTGCTAGGTGAAGCACTTTGTCAATGACAATTACTGAGAAAATACTTGCCCGGGCTAGCGGCAAAGGGAGAATTCAAGCCGGAGATGTTGGTTTTGTAAGAGTAGATAAGGTAATGATGCACGATGTCTCTGGTCCAGGCGTTATTAAGGTGTTAAGTGAGTGGGAAAAAAAGGGTAAAAGACTGAATCATATTTGGGATCCTGAGAGGGTTTGGATAGCTGAGGATCATTTCGTACCTGCGGCTGATAAAGTGTCAGCTGAGAATATAATGACTCTATCCCGATGGACAAAGAAATTTGGTATTAAACAGCATTTTAAGTATGGTCTTGGTCAATACGGAATCTGTCATACATTGTCTCATGAAGAGGCAATGGTTTTGCCTGGGGAGGTATATGTAGCAGGCGATTCGCATACCAACACTACGGGGGCGTTAGGGGCATTTGCAGCTGGCCTAGGTCATACTGATATTGCTTATGTTCTTATGAACGGCAAGATTTGGTTAAAAGTACCAGAGACAATGCTCTTTGAGATTACCGGGACTAAGCCAGATTACTTGATGGCAAAGGATATCATCTTGAAAATCATTGGCGATATAGGAACCGATGCCGCAAACTACAAGGCCATGCAATTTTCAGGTAATATAGTTAAAGAAATGAGTATGGACGAGCGTCTCACTCTCACTAATATGACAACTGAAGCCGGAGCAAAGAATGGAATAATTGAGCCTGATGCTCTGACGGAGTCATACTTAAGAGAAAGAACTACAGCTCCTTTTTTGCCAATCTTGGGCGATCCTGATGCTAAATTTTCTGATGTATTTACCTACGAGATAGACAAATTAGAACCAACTATCGCCAAACCGTTCTCCCCTGGAAATATCAGTGTAGCTCGAGAGTTACAAGGAATTGAAATAGATAAAGTATACATTGGCTCATGCACAGGTGCCAAATTAGAGGATCTCCAAGTGGTGGCTAGAATACTCAAGGGTAGGAAGGTAAAGGTCAGAACGGAAGTTGTACCTGCAGCTCAGTCTATCTATTTAAAGGCAGTAAGAGCTGGGTTAGCCATTGTGTTAATCGAGGCCGGCGTCCTTATTGGACCGCCAACTTGCGGCGCTTGTTGTGGTGCTCATATGGGAGTCTTAGCTGAAAATGAAATATGCGTTAGTACTACAAATAGAAACTTCCCAGGAAGAATGGGGCATGTCAAGTCACAGACGTACCTCGCATCGCCTATGGTCGCTGCGGCTTCTGCATTGAAAGGAAAGATAACAGATCCGAGGGACATATAGTTGAATTCAATAAAAGGAAGGGTTCATAAATATGACTTCGCGAACATCGATACTGATGTTATCATTCCAGGTCCGTATCTAAAAATTCATGATCCCAAAGAATTGGCAAAACATGCGATGGAAGGTATAGATCCGGAATTTCCACGGAAAGTTTCGCAAGGTGATTTTATGGTGTGCGGGAACAACTTCGGCTGCGGATCGAGCAGAGAGCACGCACCTATAGCTCTTTCTCAGCTGGGTATCAAAGCGATTTTAGCCCCATCTTTTGCTCGAATATTTTACAGAAATGTCATAGACGGGGGGTATTTGCTTCCCATAGAAATCGAACAACAAACTTTGGGAAGAATTTTCGATAAGGATGAACTTGAAATAGATGTCAATCAAAACAAGATCGTGAACCTAACAAGGAATGAATCTTATGTGATGATGCCATTTTCCAAATTGGTAGCGAAGATAGTCGAGGCTGGGGGATTGATCTATTACAACGATGTCGAAGAAGGGTAGACTAGAAGAGATATTCAGCAAAGCAATCTATTCCGACGATCCCAAACTCTATTCGGTTTATTATCGAGATTTTGATTCATTTGTCAAGGTTTCACTCCCAGAATTCGTAAAGCTCTCTCAGAATTTTCAGCTTATACCTGCACACAGGGTTACGACTATCACAAGAGAAGGCAAAATGCTATATTCTAAACCTTAGACGATAGATTTGGATTAATTAAAAATTAAGAAAAAATTAGGAAGATGTTCTCTAGTATCCACTAGAACTGCTAGAGCCGCCTGAACTGCTAGAGCCGCCTTTATGGTGTGCTTTATGGTGCACTGTTACGTGCATGCTGCTAGAACTACTTGGACCGCCAGAAGTGCTGCTAGAACTGCTTGTTGTTGACTGAGCCATTGCACTTTGAACGTTGTTTACAGTTTTAGTCGGTTGAGCAACTGCGTTAATAGTGTAGGTGACAGTAAAAGGTGATGATGCATGCAATAGAACAGCATTACCCGAGAATGGCACTGAACCCGCAGATCCAGATGGAGATATGTCAGTTAAAGCAATAGGCTTATCATTGTATGCAGCAGTCTTCATAACTCCAAATGATTTTGGAATTGCCGTTGTATTTCCAGGGTGGAAAGCGTGCCAGATTTCAACATTTGCACCTCTGCTTGACGAATAAGTTAGCACACCTGAATATACACCATTGTCAGACCTTGGTTTGAGGATCGCTGCTACATATTCTTTCTCATGACCCGATAATGGATCAGGTTGAGATGAGGCTGTTCCTTGCCACACGAAGCTTTGACCAGAGGTAGGCTCAGCTGTCGTCTTGGCAGATGGTGCTGCGCTTGAACTATTGGCAGATGGTGCTGCGCTTGTGCTATTGGCAGATGGTGCTGCGCTTGTGCTATTGGCCGTTTGCGCCAATGCATGCTGTGAGAACTGCATCCCTACCATGGTGAAGGATGTAAGGAGTATTGCTGAAATTGCAATTGCCGACAGTGTCGTCACGTTTGCGTACGTATTTTTATGCATTAGACCCCAAGGACTGGGTATGAAATTTATTTGTTTCCTTCCTCTTATCAAAAAAACAGCAAGTGTAATATTCTACACTCGATTTACATATTTTTGCAAAATATTGGGTTTACGCATCCTTTCTTACAGCTTCAATATGACATTCGTGACCTCTGTGTTCCTTATCCAGCATAGCAGCCTCTTCATTGGAAATCGGAAACCGACCGTCTTCAAGATAGGATTCTCCATCTTTTTCCAGGATGACCTTTTGACACTTATCACATACTAGCTGTTGAACTACCATATTTTACACATCTGCAAGAATAATATTTAGACTATTCTTTATAAAAATACCCAAAAGATGTGGAGTAAAATATTTGCTCATGACTACTACTCTCGATGCTCATGACGATTACTTTCGGGTGCTAGATTTGGGTAACTTGGCCATTTACACTCTTAGCAAAGAGAATCGATGACCGATTGCAGAATTACTTAGCAAGTTTTAATAGAATTTTCCCAGTAATAATAGAGAAATGCCGATTGAACCATCTGAGGAGAAAAGTTGTGCGTATTGCGGCAAGGAATTTTCGAATGGTGGATGGCCACATATTGAGGGAGATTCTAACAGGGGTGTTTCAAGGATAGAACATTTTTGCTGTGAAGATCATAAAATCAAGTTTCTAAGTTCCAGGTAACAACCCTTGTCAATATATCCAGGATGCTCGTTCTTCAACATCGATGCCGTTTTATTCCTTTATAGAATCTGTGAGAAGACGTAAACGAGAACAGAACAAACATGGTAGAAAGTTTAACGGAAAGTTGGCCGGGTTTCAGTATTACAAACTGACCCAATACGTCAAATACAAAGCAGCGCTTGCGGGTATAAAGGTGATTCAGGTCTCAGAGCATTCCACGTCACAATATTGTAGAAAATGCTATCAGAAAGGTATCAGGAAGAAAGGGACATGTTTGTTCAGGTGTAAAAGATGTGGTGAAGAGAATGCTTATAGAAATGCTGCCTTTAACATCGCATATCGGGCTTTAGGATATATTTCTAAAGTAGTGGTAACTGTGAACTTACCCAGATTACGAACTCTCGCTAGTATAGACAGGAATACAATGATGACGAAAGAAGCCACTGGTCTCTGACCGGTGGTAGTTCACTTTAGATTGTAACCTGATTCAGAAACAGCGTCACTTAAGCACGAATTTCGATATTTGCTCCAACTAGTCTATTGCTTTCTGGAAGAAGATATGCCGGTCTCATTTTCATCTCCTCGTATTTAGGATTGATTAGCTAACTAGTTGGAGCTGCATACACCTATTGGAGCCTTGAGGTTCTGATAGCTTGAGATATGCGCCCACGCTTTCAACACACTACAGGTCAAGCATAACAAGGGGTCAGTTAACCATGGCGAATCGG
Source organism: Candidatus Nitrosopolaris sp. (assembly GCA_049696495.1). Lineage (GTDB taxonomy): Archaea > Thermoproteota > Nitrososphaeria > Nitrososphaerales > Nitrososphaeraceae > Nitrosopolaris. The sequence continues at coordinate 30,154 of JBAVTY010000364.1, read as the reverse complement.
ATAAGACTTTTACATTTATTGCAACAAGCTATGCATACAAGCTTTATTCCAGAAGGATATATACTGAGTTATCCTGTATTTTGGTTTCGTAGGTTTTCAAAGGCAGTTCTGCAGGGAGATTTTGTGGAGTACCATCTTTCATTTTAAAAGAAGACATATGCAAAGGACATGTAATAGTTTCTTCCTCTTCATTCATAAATCCTGTTGACAAATCAGCGTACGCATGTGTGCAGATTCTGTCTATAGCATAAACCTTACCGTGTAACCTTGATATCAATATTTTTTTATCATTAAAATCGAAGTCTACTAGCTGAGAATTGTTCAATTCTTTGACTTCACAGACTTTTATCCATTCAGGCATCGGGTTAATCAAGACCTACCTGTACTTATAGTGCTTCTCAAAAATATCCTGTGTCTCTCGATATCTAGATTTTTCCACCTCAAGAATCTGTTCCATTGCTTCATCCGTTTTCAGCATGAGTGATTTGCCAGACCATTTGTTTTCGATCAAGTAGTTAATCCATGCTCTAATAGTAGGACCCATTTTCCTTGATAAAGGTTCAAGAAAACCACTAACAATTTCGCGCTTTGCACCTTCTCTATTTAATCCTCTGGACATTAGATAGAAAATTTGGCTCTCGTCAAGCTGCGCTACTGATGCAGAATGAGTAGCTTTTACCTCATTTGTTTCAATCTCAAGACCTGGAATTGCATCTGATTTAGCACCCTTATCAAGTAGGATTGCGTGCCCAGCCAAATACGACTCTGCAGCCTTGGCTTCCTTACCTATTCTTATCATGCCCTTAAACAGTGACTTTGAAGTGTCTTTCATAACGGATTTGACGAGTACTCTACCTCTGGAATTCCTTCCGTAATGAATCAGATTCGATGTAACGTCAAATGACTGATTCCCAATTCCAAATATAATTTCAACATCCTCTGCAGAAGCTCCTGCACCTTTCATTATGCTGTCTACCTTATATCTTGACAACTCCGCACCAAACATTCCAAGATACCATGACATTTTCCCATCTCTCTCAATGAACGCTTTCCTATTTGAGAAATTAATAGTGTTTCTACTCATGGCTTGTAAGGTTACCATTTCAAGATGGGCATTGCAGCCTACATGGGGTTCGATCAACTCAAAATATGCTTGTTGAACTCCATTGCTTTCCATCTGTGGAGCATATATCTCCTCGACAACGGTGGCTTTAGAGCCAATATCAGCAATAATAATAAACCGTGATATTGCCGAAGACCCGTCATCCGGCAAAGAGTTAATAATTCTAATTGGATCATCAATCATGACATTTTTGGGGATATAGATAAACAGACCCGAATGAAAAGCTGACGCTTCTAATGCAAGGAACTTGTCTTCACCGTAATCGATGCGATTTGTGATTAGCTGATTTCTGATAAGATCTTCGTGTTTTATCACTGCTTCTTGTAAGTCCAAAATAATAACCCCCATTTGTGAAATTTTTTCTGGGATCACCAGACTGTTTATTGAAGATCCTATTCGCACAACACTTACACCTTGTTCTGGTTCCTTCAGCCTATCGCAAAGCTCTTCGTACGGCTGAAATCTAGTCGTTTGGTCAGGCAACTGGATAGATTCTGGTTTAAGCAGATTTACACCAGAATATTTTGAATAAAGTGGAGAAACCTCAGCTGGCAGAGAGGTGTATTTCGAAAATGCCTCTCTCCTCATTTCACTTAGCCATGTAGGTTCTCTTTTCTCCTTTGTTATGTTATCGATATAATCAATATTAATGGAAGATAAATTCACCTGTTCAATCCCGACCTTTGAGAAAAAAGAAATGATTGATTCTATCTAGCCGACGGACCCTTCCATTTCAAGCTTTACAAGTCTATTTAGCTCAACTGCATATTCCATTGGCAATTCTTTGGTGAACGGTTCCATAAAGCCACTAACGATCATAGAAAGCGCATCAGATTCTGAAAATCCTCTGCTCCTTAAATAAAAGATTTGATCGTCACCTATCTTTCCTACAGTCGCTTCATGAGAGATTGTGGCATCTTCTTCGTTTACTTCGACATAAGGATAGGTATCAGTCCTAGAGTTCTCATCTAACAATAATGCATCGCATCTGACATTTGACTTCACTCCGGTAGCACCCTTTGCCACATGAAGCAGGCCTCTGTAAGTTGTTCTACCAGAATCTTTGCTTACTGACTTACTTGTAATTCTGGAAGTGGTGTTTGGAGCCAGGTGTACTGCTTTTGCACCAGCATCCTGGTGTTGACCAGAACCAGCTAAAGCAACTGATATGACTTCAGCATGAGCATTCTTCCCAAGCATATAAACACCAGGGTATTTCATCGTTAATTTGCTACCGAGGTTTCCATCAACCCACTCAACGGTCGCATTCTCATATGCATACGCTCTCTTTGTAACCAAGTTGTAGACATCTTTACTCCAGTTCTGGATAGTTGTGTATCTAATCTTGGCGCCTTTCTTTGCAATCAATTCTACTACCGCAGAATGCAGTGATTCTGTAGAGTAAACTGGCGCAGTACAACCTTCGATATAATGTACCTCAGCACCTTCGTCAGCAATAATTAAGGTTCTTTCAAATTGACCAATATTTTCTGCATTAATTCTAAAGTATGCTTGCAGAGGAAGGTCAACCTTGACGCGCGGTGGAATATAAATGAACGACCCACCTGACCAAACAGCACTATTTAATGCTGCAAACTTGTTGTCTTCTGGTGGAATGACCTTCCCAAAATGCTTTTTCATAAGTTGTGGTTGTTCTTTGACTGCAGTATCAGTGTCAATAAATATTACACCTTGTTTTTGAAGGTCTTCTCTTAAATTATGGTATACTACCTCGGATTCGTACTGCGCACCCACGCCAGCAAGGAACTTTCTTTCTGCTTCAGGAATACCAAGTTTCTCAAATGTATTTCTCACAGCTTCAGGTACGTCATCCCAACTCTTTCCTTGCTTTTCAGAAGCCTTTGCGTAATAATATATATTTTGAAAATCAATTTTCGACATGTCGCCACCCCATGATGGCATTGGTTTGCTCATGAATACGTCGTACGACCTGAGTCTAAAGTCTCTCATCCAATCTGGTTCACCCTTTAGCTTGCTTATCTCTTCAACAGTGCCTCTAGACAGACCCTTCTTGCTCAGGTAAACATAAAGCTCAGTGGAATCCTTAAAGTCGTACTTGCTATAATCCATATCAAGTTCCTTAGTAGCCATTATGTATTATAACACCGTTATGTTTTATATATATTTCGGGGTAGAGTTACGGTCTCGTAAATATCCAAGGTAGTCAAAAGGTGCCCAGTAATATATGTGAGCTGTTACATTGATTGAAGATGTACTAGTGTATATGGGGAATTAGTATTATATCAGCGAATTTAGTATTAAATCTAGTCATTAGGTTTACGTTAGCAAATGCAAACATCTTATTAGAATCCGTATAACGCGCTAGAAGCTAACCCATCTCACAAGTAGAATTAAAGTAGAAAAATCTGACAGAAGGTTCTAATAAATTTCGTGCATAATTAACGCCGGTAATAAAGGGGTAATAAAGGAAATAAATTCCTTCAACTATATTTCCCTTATCATATACTCATCTAAACTAAGTAAAACTTGCGAAAGCACTCGTACCTTTTATAAAGATCAATTTAAGGGCTCCGAAACGTGATGCTATAAAACGAAGCTATGCCAACTTTCCATCGAGAAACGTGTTGTCACCATTAGTGGCGCCACAGTCGATTTTATAATTTCAACAGGATCCGCATGATATTGGCGATATTCGTTCATCGGTCTTTTCAGTCCTTCGAGTTCCATGTATTTGATGGTCTGCCGTGTGGGTAAGGCTAGAGAAACAAGCTTTGATGGCTGATTCAATCAAGTAATGATTGCAGAATTCAAGATCTAAAAGACGATCATGCTCCTACTTTCCCAAGATAATCTTTGCAAGGTCCACTGTACCACTTATAGTGTGTTCACTTGACTCACTAGATTGAACGTTTCTCTTCTTCAACTCTTCATTAGTCATCGGGCCAATAGCTATAATAGCACTCACGTTGTTCAGTAAAGATGAAATATTATGCGACATTTTCTGAGTGATCTCAAAGAAGGATCTAACATTGGACGCACTAGTAAATACAATTCCATCTACCCTCTTTTGTTCCAAAAGTAAAGCAAAATCCTTCCATATTGGACTAAAGTCCGCGGTACGGATGGTATAAAGAAAAATTATATTCACTACCATGTTCAAAGCAGTTAGAGCCTTTTGAACAAATTCATCTGACGCTTCACTTCTAGGGATAAGGATCTTCTTCCCATTTAGCTTCATCCTTGAGAACAGTTCCACTAGTCCTACTGACGAATACGCTTCTGGAAGCATTTTAACATCTATCCCATACTTCACTAATCTTTTTTTAGTCTTCGGCCCAATTGCTGCAACAATTCCAGAATTCAACACGGAAACAAGTTCGCGAGATTTGTAAATTCTATCTGCGTGATTAAACAATACATCAACGGCCTGAGGGCTCAAAAACGCAAAGTAATCAATTTGATTGATATATGCGGTATTGATAAATTCATCGACTACGGACGGATCTTTTGGCATTATTTCAATTGTACGTAGCGCAATGGTCCTGCCACCTTCGGAAGCGACGAGTTCAGAAAACTCACGAGCCTCGAGTTCGTTTCTTGTTATTGCCAGTATTTTACCATCCAAATGTGACGGCATAGGTATATCTATGTCCTGTTAAACCAAGCAAGTTTTTTTTGCAATGAAACAACCTTTCCGATGATAATAATTGCTGGTGGTTCGATTTTTGCGCTGCGAGCTTTCTTTACGATATTGCCCAGATTCCCTACTATTTCTCTCTGCTTTTTGGTAGTTCCATTTTCGATAATTGCTACCTCTGTACTTTTCTTCATTCCTGAATTTATCAGAATAGAGCTTATTTGCGATAGCTGTTCTATACCCATAAGTATAACAAGAGTATTTACCGCGACGCCTAAATTGCTCCAGTGAACGCTTGGTCCTTTTTTTGATGGGTCTTCGTGTCCAGTAACTATCGCTACTGACGAAGAGATACGTCGGTGTGTCAATGGGATTCCTGCATATGCAGCGGATCCGATAGCTGACGTAATCCCTGGAACTATCTCGAATTCTACATTATGTTTGATTAGATATTCCGCTTCCTCTGCTCCTCTGCCAAAGATAAAAGGATCGCCACCTTTTAATCTCAGAACTCTCCTTCCTTCATTAGCATGTGCGACCATCATCTTATTAGTATGGTCTTGATGTGTTGCTGCATCGCCTACGGATCTGCCTACAAAAATTCTCTCTGAATTCGATGGAATTTGATCGATAATTTCTTTACTCACGAGCCTATCGTAAAATACTACATCGGAATTCTTTATGAGTTCCATTGCTTTGACTGTAATCAGTCCCGGATCACCTGGTCCAGCACCGCATATGAACACTTTATTCCTCTTCATAGTTTCTTGTTCCAATCTTCTACTGCATTGCGCCAACCTACAGCTAACTCTTTAGCCCCTTTTTTAAGAAGCAAATCTGCTAATTCAGTTCCTACCTCAGCTGGATGTATCGCATTACCGCTCTTCTTCAGCTTAATATTTTTTCTACCATCGGCGGAAAATATGCTAGCATATAATGTGAACGTGCTTCGCGATGGCTTGCTGACGGCGACCGCCCCCACAGGAAACCTACATCCTGACTCTAATTTCGATACCAGCGCTCGCTCAGCATCTACTTCGATCTTGGATTCTGGATCCTCCGCAGTCTTTAACAATTGGACAAGCTCTGCATTCTGCCTCCTGCATACGATCGCAATTGCGCCTTGACCAGGAGCAGGGACAAAATCCTTGAAGTCGAACCTCTCAGCAATAACGTCTTTCATTCCTAGTCTTATCAGACCTGCTTCTGCGAGAATTACAGCATCATATTCCCCAACGACTGATCTCTTCACTCTGGTCTCTACATTCCCTCGAATAGGCTTAATATGTAAATCAGGCCTCAACCTGAATATTTGGATGGCCCGCCTTAGGCTGCTTGTTCCAACTATTGCGCCGGTAGGCAAGTCTGCCAATTTCAAATTCTCTTTACTAACGAGAACATCATTGGGCCTAGCGCGCTTTGGAATACTTGCTACAATCAATTTATCTGATAGATCAGAAGGAATATCTTTCAAACTATGAACTGCAAAATCAACTTGTCCTGAGATAACGGCTTGATTTATCTCTCTTTCAAAAACTCCTTTTTCGTCAATTGTAAATATTGGTCTTCTGTCGAGGTCACCAGTTGTGTTAATGATGACGACTTCAAAATCAAGTGAAGTTTTTTTCCTTAATGTGGACAGCACAATTTCCGTCTGAGCGATTGCTAATCGACTTCCTCTCGTTCCCACCCTACATTTCATAATGACTGTTTCAACTTCCGCAGCGAATCAAAGTATGATTCTACAGTTTTATCAACGTCGTCTTCGCTGTGCGAATAAGATATAAAGCAAGTCTCTAACCGCGATGGTGGTATAAACACTCCTCTTTTTAAGAGCTCGTCATAAAATTTCCTAAACAAGACTGGATCGGACTTGCTAGCAGTAACTGCATTCCTCACTTTCTCATCAGTAAAGAATACCTGATACATTGAACCAATGTTATTTATTACATAGTCGAGTTTGAAATCCTTTAACGCATCCTTGATCCCACATACTATACTATCGCATGTTTTTGCAATTCTTGGATATATGTCATTCTTGGCATCACTTAATACTTTGATCGTAGCAATGCTCGCTGATACGCAGGTTGGATTTCCAGCATATGTACTGGCTTGATACACCTTACCGCTCGGAGAAAGCTGTTCCATTATTTCTCTCCTGCCGGCGATTGCGGCAATAGGAAACCCATTGCCCATAGCTTTCGCATACGTAGCCAAATCTGGTTTGATTCCAAAGAATTCGCCTGCTCCACCAAGAGCAAGTCGGAAACCGGTAACAACTTCATCAAAAATCAGTACAATATCATTTTGTCGTGTAATCCCTCTAATCTCGTTGAGATATTGTTTTTCTGGTAACACCAATCCCATATTTGCAGCAACCGGTTCAACTATAACGCAACCAACATCGTCATCTTGCTTAATAACTTGCTCTAGTTTTTCGAAATCATTGTATGGTAGAACCAGCGTCTGAGAGTATACTTCATTTATTAACCCTTCAGATATGTCTCCATTAGAGCCTAGCTTCGTGAGCACATATTCGTGAGCACCATGATAACATCCGTCAAATTTTACGACTTTCTTTTTTTTTGTAAATGCTCGAGCTAACCTGATCGCGTTTGCAGTGGCCTCTACGCCAGTATTCACGATCCTGACCATTTCGGCACATGGCACAGCTTTTGAAATTAACTCCGCCAATTGAACTTCAGCCTCGGTCGGAACACAGAACAAGCTTCCATGATCGATCTGCGACTTTACTGCATCATTTACCGTCGAATAACTATGGCCAAGTAATAAGGATCCATATCCCATACAATAATCTACATATGTATCGTTATCAGCCGTAAACATCGTACTTCCTTTCCCGGACACAGCAAAGAACGGGTAGGGAACATAGTAACGTACAGGGCTATTGACACCTGAGGGGAGAACCTTCTTGGCTCTATCGAATAATGACTTTGAGTTGTTAAGCATTATACACTCGGTGTTGCCTTTCTAAAATATTATAATTGTATCGCAATATGCGCTCAATTTATTCATTCGTTCAGTAATGCTGCCATTTTTTTTGCGTAATACGTGATAATGAGATCAGCGCCTGCCCTCTTGATAGAGGTTAGAAATTCGGTCACGACCGAGTCCTCATCTATCAGCCCGTTGTCAGCTGCTGCTTTTATCAGAGCATATTCCCCGGAAACACTGTACGCACAAATAGGTAAATTGGTATTCTCTTTTGCCTGATAAATCAGGTCCAAATAGGGGACGGCCGGCTTAATCATAATAATATCAGCCCCTTCCTCGATGTCCGTTTGTATTTCATGCATTGCTTCTCTTGGATTATTATATGACATTTGATATGTCCTCCTGTCGCCAAATCGAGGCTGAGAACAGGCTACATCTCTAAAGGGGCCATATAGGGGAGAAGCGTGTTTTGCAGAATAGGCTATGATAGCGACGTCCTCAAACCTGTTTACATCTAGACCTTCTCGAATGGCTTTGACCTGTCCGTCCATCATAGCTGACGGTGCAACCATATCTACGCCAGCCTCTGCGTGGCTAGTTGCTACTCTTGTTAGCGTCCGTAAACTAACGTCGTTATCTACCCTTCCTCTAACCACAATGCCGCAATGGCCGTGTGTAGTATACTGACAAAGGCATACATCAGTTATAATAGCAACTCTATTTCCGAAGTGTTTGCGCACGTCTCTAACTGACTGCTGAACAATCCCATCGTTCGAAAATGACGACTGGGCTTTTCCATCCTTATGGGACGGAACCCCGAACAGCATAATTCCTCGAATACCAAGGTCTGAGAGAGCCTGTACCTCGTCAATGATTTCGGAAGCAGGTATCCTTTCTATGCCGGGCATAGATTGAATCACTTCACGCTTGGTTATTCGTTCTTGAACGAATATTGGGGATATCAAATCCTTGACTGAGAGATGGGTTTCCTGAAGTAGATCTCTTATAGCAGGGGTTTTTCTCAGCCGCCTTAACCTAACAACAGGATAACCAGCAGATCTTTCAGACCTACCGATCTTCATGGTAGTTAAACAACCTAGCAGCAATTCTCATCACATCTTCTTTTTTACTCTCTGTCTCTATTTCTTTTCTGAGTCTGTTCATTGGTGTGGACATGATGGCCTCTACCATTGCGTATGAGAATTGTTCCAATATTCTACGTTCTTCTGGCCCTATCTTAGTTCCGAGGATAGAAATGGCCTTCTTTAGTTCTCGTTCTCTAATCCCATCAACATCCTTAAATATAGAAACAACGATAGGCTCAGCTTCCTTCCTCTTCAATATCGTATCGACCATTTTCATCTCTGTATCTATTATTCTCTCTGCAGACTCGATTTCATTTTTGCGGGATCGGATATTCCTTTCAACTTTTTCCGAAATCTGATCAATGTTGAATAATTTGACCTTATTTATGGTTGAGATTTTTTCTTCAACGGTTCGTGGATTTGAAAGGTCAAAAACCAGTAGCCATTTATCTCTCTTGGCCATCGCCTTCTCAATTCTATCATAGGTAATTAAGTAATACGGTGCAGTAGTAGACATAAAAATTAAATCGACCTCCTGGAACATTTGCACGGCTGATTCAAATGGAACTGGATTACCTCCCACCGTTTCTGCAAATGATTTGGCTCTTTCAAACGTCCTACTAGTGATCATAAAACTAGCTTGTCTTTGTTTCAATGATTTTGCGACGAGGCTAGCTCCTTCCCCAGAACCAATCAGCAACACGCGTTTATTGCATAATTTCTCAAAGTATTCTTCTGCCAACTTTACTGCCATCGAACCTATTGAAACGCTGCCCTTATTCAATCCAGTAATAGTTCTGACTTTGCCACCAATCTTAATAGCCCGATCAAAGATAACTGATAGAAGAGAGCCCGTATATCCGTTGTTGCGAGAAAACTCGAATGCACGTTTTACTTGGCCCAATACCTGATCTTCGCCAATCACCAACGAATCCAAACCTGAAGACAATTTTAAGAGGTGCAATATCACATCCTTACCATTGCAAATTTCAACATTGTCTGAAACTTCGTTATAAGATAACCCTACTGCAATCGCCCAACCTTCCAACAATCTTCGTGGGTCGGGATTTTTGCTAGCTGCAAAAACCTCAACCCTATTGCAAGTCTGTATAATGACGCACTCTCCTAGTTCAGCTATTTCTATCAATTTTCGGTGGGCTGCATTCGAATCAGCAAATGCAAACCGTTCAAGAAGATGTATCGGAGCATTACGATAGGTAATTCTTACATTAATTGCTTGCAAAGGTTGTGAAAGTGTAGATGTTCTCATCTGTTATTCTTTCTCTCCCCATTCACGCAATAGTTCTAATGTCGTATTTTTAGCTTCGTCTGTCTTATCCTCCTTAATAAGGTTCTGGATACGACTGTTTTTCATCAAAGAATAAAGAAATTCTTTCCTTTGTTCAACTGTCTTGAAACTGGATTTTGCAGCAGCACGCGCGAATTCCTGTAATTTAGCGTTTTCAATATCGGTTTTTTTTATGACCCTTCGAAGCACTCTTTCCGCTTTAATTCTCACCCTCCGTGCCATTATAGGACTCTTACCGGATGTGGATATTGCAACTTGCATTACACCCTCGATATTAATAATTGAGGCATATGAAAAGTCACTAATGGTGGGGTCGTCTACAGCATATGCGAATAAACTCATGGAACGTGCCTTCTCGACAAGCATTCGGTTTAACACTTTGTCATTTGTAGCGGCAAGCACCAAAAACAGATCATTGTAATTCTCAAGTGCACTAGCGTCTCTTATCTTTGTTTTTACAATTTCGATATGTCCTTGCTCTTTAAGTTGAACGAGATAATGATTTAAGCGATCACACAAAACCGTGATTTTACAATTTTGATCTAACAGGCCACGGACTTTCCTACAGCCCTCATTCCCTCCGCCAAGCACAAGTACATGTTTGCGGCTAAGATTTAAATCAACTATCAATCACACGCACACACCAGACAGTGATAGGAAAAATTTCTGTATTTCTTAATTTAATTGTTACATTTAGACACGCTCTTATAAATAGAGGACAAACACCGAAAGTCTTTTTCAGCTACAAAAGGTGGTCATTCATTAAGGACTCCCTTTAGTTTTCATTAAATAGAGTCGGTCAGCGAATAGAAGGGAACAGAGCACGTAAAGTTTCTACAAATAGCAGCATAGTCAGTTTCATTTGTTCTTGCTGAGTTCATTCCAATAAAGAAAGGATATTCCTGTAGCTGACTTAAAAGATGTCGGACAAGGGCGAGGGCGAAAAGAGCAGCAGAAACGACATTCATAAAAGGCCTCATAACAGGCGACGCTTGACCAATTACCATTATGCATGTATGTGCTGTGAAAATAAAAGAAAATATTAACCAGTCGTGTTACGATGAAGCGTAATCACCATAATCAACCTTAGAGAAAATTAGGACCATCTCATCTGGATAGGATATATCTGATTATGTTGCAGCAATAAATGTTGCTGCTAGGGCTACGGTCAAACAGCCTATTGTAGCGGATTTGATAATTAGCTACAAGCCGCCGGTTAAAATCGGTGCTAATTGACTCAACTCAAAACTAATTAGTCGCGATATCGACTAATGAACCACTAGTCTTGGAAAACGATAATCCTCTTAAAGTGCAGTTGAGCCTTGATGCTGTAGAACAAATTGGCCCGGCTACTAGGACCCGTTTAGAGCAAGCGGGGTTTTCCTCAATTAAGGATCTAGTTGTTAGGGGACCTGTGGATGTTTCAGAGGCAACTGGCATGGAAATTGAAAAATCTATAATTCTCTGTAACCAAGCCAGAATTAGGCTGGAAGATCTCGGTATCATCGATAAGAGTTTTGTTACCGCTACCAAACTCTATGACAAAAGAAAAAGAGAAGAGCGTCTTTCGACTGGCTCGAAGAACCTGAATGATCTCTTTGCAGGCGGTATAGAGACTAGAGCGGTCACAGAAATCTATGGCGAATACGGCACTGGAAAGACCCAGATCTGTCACACGTTATGTGTGATGGTTAAACAGGCCAAGTCCGATGGAGGATTGATCGGTAAAGCCCTCTATATTGATACTGAAAATACATTTAGACCTGAACGAATAGTATCGATCGCCATAGCGAGAAAAATGGATCCACATATCGCGCTTGAAAGCGTAATAGTTGCAAAGGCGTATAACAGTGCTCACCAGGAATTGATTATCCAAGAAAGCGGCCCCATCATAGATGATAACAACGTGAAATTGCTTATTGTGGATTCTGCCGTAGCACACTACAGAGCTGAATTCATCGGACGGAGTGCGCTCTCGGAGCGACAGCAGAAACTTAACAAATTTATGCACATGCTGGTACGAATCGCCGAAACCTACGAAGTCGCAGTCATAGCCACTAATCAGATCCAATCCTCCCCTGACGCAATTTTTGGTGATGTCTTCCGCCCTACGGGTGGTCACGTTGTGGCACACACCAGCACGTATAGAGTGTATCTTAAGCGTTCGGGCAAAAACCGGATCGCGCGAATGGTTGATAGCCCGTGTCATCCGGAGAGTGAAGTTTTATTTACCTTGTCCGAACAGGGGGTTTCTGACCCAGAAGCGTCTATAAGATGATTAGATACATAACATAACATAAATTAAAGGCTTTGAAGTCTTACCTTACGATGGCAAATTCACACGGTACGAGGAGAAAATCTCGTTCTGTCCTGACTAAGCGTAATGTCTGTAAAGGTTTATCCTATTTACTAACAGATTATAAAGTCGGCGACAAAGTCATCATCGATATAGACCCAAGTGAGCATTCTACTACTCCGCACAGAAGATTTCAAGGAAAAATAGGCGTTGTTATGGAGGTTGGTAGGAGGATTTTGAAAGTTTCAGTAATGATTGGAGACAAGAAGAAAATTCTCCAAACTAGACTTAACCATATAAGACTGTTTAACGTAGGAAAGTCGATGTAAAGAGTGACAGACATTTTAAAAAAAGAAATAATAACATTGTCTGAAGTTAAGAAGATTTTAGAAGAGGTTAAACCAGATGATATGGATCAAATACAAAGATGGACACATGACTACGTTGTAAAATTCTCAAAAACCAGCTCAGAGGCTGCGCACCAAATGGTAAAGCGGTTAATCGATGAGTGTGAATTAAAGCAAGAAGAAGCAGTAGAAGTTGTAAATGTATCACCTTCCTCTTTAGAAGAATTAAGGGCGTTTACTTTTGGGTGGAAAAAACTTATCCTTACGGAAACCTTGCAAAAGATGCTTAACATACTCCAAACGCAGAATGAAAGTTAAATAAAAAGATAATTAATAGTTATACTCTAGAAGAAGGAAGGATCAACATTGTCAGCGTGGCTGCGAGGACATGATAGTAGCAGCGGGATTGCTAGCGAACAGAGTTCTCGCACAGCTGCGCTGCAAGGTCAACGAAGGTACGAGGAGTATGCATACGTTTTGGACTTTACGCAACGAGCCAGGTCGTCTACCGTGAGAGGAAGGGAGGGTATGATTATTCAGGCAATAGGTGAAGAACGGCTCACACTATTGGAACTCCTAGGAACCCAAAATATGAGTATTGATGTTGCCGAACGAGTATATATTGGCAGGGAGGGCCGCGATAAAGTTATGAGTGTGCTTGGCAGGCTCGAATATAATTCTATATCTCAGTCTGCGAAAAACGAACTCCCAAGTATAATTGAGAAAATAGTGATCGCAAACCAGAAGCGCTTTATTGACTATATAAACGCGGCCCAACCGATTACCCCTAGGATCCACGCTTTAGAACTCATTCCAGGTATAGGGAAGACCTACATGATGACCATAATTAGAGAACGAGACAGAAAAAAATTTGAAAGCTTCGCAGAAATTCAACAGAGGGTGGGATTACGTGATCCGGCTAAGCTGATAGCAAAGAGAATAATTGATGAAATCACCGGTGAGGCGAGAATGAATTTGTTTGTCAGGAAATGAAATTGTCAAAACGACGGCTTCTCGGACAGCACATGCTTAAAGACGGAAGAATTATTGAAAAACTAATTGAAGCAGCCGAGATTACCGAGAACGAAACTGTTTATGAAGCCGGCACCGGAGAAGGTACTTTAACAAAGGAACTGTGTAAACGAGCTAAATCAGTAGTTTCGTTTGAGATCGACCATGGCCTGTTCAAGAAATCATATAGTAAACTCATGCCTGCTTTTCCAAACCTGGAATTAATCAATGGAGATCTTTTCGAATTCCCATATTTTGTCTTTGATGTTTTCATTTCCAATCTTCCTTATTCTAGAAGTAGAGATGCACTTCAATGGTTGGCGTTGCAGAAATTTACCCGGGCTATACTGACGGTGCAGAAGGAATTTGCAGATAAATTGCAAGCAAGACCTGGCGATGAAAACTATCGTTCAATCACTGTCATAACACAGCATTGTTTCACTATGAAGGAGTTGTTTCATGTGTCAAAGGGATCATTTGATCCTCAACCTGGCGTTGAATCGACTGTTATGAAGCTGGTGCCTAGAAAATCAGCGATCCCGATAACGAGGGCGACAATTAAGAATATGAATCTCCTATTTTCATGTAGAAAGAAGAAATTACTTTCAGTCTTAAAAAAATATAATTGTAAAATTGATTTTGCAGGTAAGGAGAGGATAGGTGAATTACAACCGATTCAGCTAATGAATTTAGCTGAATCTATGCGCAACTAAACTCCTAACAGACACCTACTCTTCTGTACAAAATATACTACTTGTTCCCTTTAAGACACCCTTGGTGATCGCAAAAAACCCCATTAAACCCTGTTCCTTTGTAAGCTCCCTGCTTTTTAGATATTTTGTGAATTGCAATAGTGTATATATATTTTGAACTCTTCAAGTCTAACTGATTCTCAAAAATATCTATTTGGAAGAATTGGAAGACGTTAACTCTAATCTTGCCACCATGTTGTTCATAAAGGGAGGAAAATTAGAAGGTTTATTTACTTTTGTAAATTCACCTTTTTCTGAATAGTAAGAATAGCGAACATTGTAGTTTTCAAGGTTTAAAGTTTTGATATGCGCAATTCCAGATGAGTTATCTACTACTGATATTGTCTTGTTATTGGGAGAATAGATTTTCATAAAGTCTGCCATAGTCAATCTAATGGGTCGTATATATTGAATGTGTATGTTCGAGCCTGCTTGATCGGTACGTATCACATGTAGGCATTCTTTTCCATTAATTGTGCTATTTCCGACCCCTTTGGGTAGAAAATTCTGTTTACCGTCAACCAAAATTTGTACTCGTGGATACAAATTAAACGCGTCATTAGTTGACTTAAGACAAATCTTCGTCGGTATCGGCGGTGGGGCAAAATGTGGAATTATAACCAATGATACTAGCAGGCCGAGCCCCATAGCAATAGGAGGAATCAGGACTTCTTTTTTTCCTAATCTTTTCGGAGGCTTTTCTTCTTTAACTTTACGTTTGGGCATTACAATGTTACCGCATGTGAACTACCCACTCATAAATGATGTGGGCTTCATACTTCCTCGAAAACAACTTGCTTGTTATATCAAGTAGAGGTAGCTTCTCCATATGGGTTCGTTCCAAACCCTTCTCAAAATCTCTAGTGCAGCATTGTGATCTCTATTTAACACAAGACCGCAACTGCTACACTCATAGACTCTCACTTTGAGATCAATTTTCTTTGCTGGCATTGAACCACAACCAGAGTATCTTTGTGTTGTATTACTTGGATCGACAAGAATAACTTCTGCCTTACAAGCAGCCAGTTGCCTTATCCTGTACCAAGTAGAATCTAGTATCGATTGTGCTAGATTGTGGTTTTCGACCATCTTGTCTATTGAAAGTTTTTCAAATACAATCTTTCCAAACCTTTTAGCCAAACTAGTAGTGATCCTAGAATACTTAGATTTATGTGCAATTAGTGAGGACGGTACTAATCGCGTTTGTACAACTGAACGCGGTTATGGTGATTATGTCCTTAGTGGAAGGCGCTTGAATGGAGGTGTAATAGACGCGAAACTTAAGGTTTCGGCAAAGAACGCTAAACAATGTGTCAAATGTGTTAGAATTTCTAATGCCCGTGACATTCAGAATAAGATAGTAAGATTGACCGACTAATCATGTCTTACATGCCTGTTTCGAATACGTTCGCTGTGGCTGATCAGAAGGCAAGTCGCTAATAATCGTTCCATCAAAGCAAAATACTGCCGTTATACGTTTGTATAGCCGGACTGGTACGACGAGCCGGAAAGTATAAAGCTAAGGATGATTATATAAATGTATTATGAAAAGTGTTTGCTGGAGAAAATTGAAAAGGCGTTCGACACGCCATGTATTAGAAGTAACAGCAATAGCGAGTGAATTCGGCAACTCCGCTAAAATCATTGTTCCACGTAGTTGGCTTGGAAGGAGAATGATTGCATTCCTTCATTCCGAATATATCTCAAAACATCCTGAGGAGTGAAAATCGGATGAGTAGTGAACCTTTGTTGTCTAGTATTATTCCTTTTGCTGGTAGTGGGCTCCTCGGGCATGCAATGGGTTTTGCTTTGAAAAAGATCTTCAAGTGGATGCTAATTATCTTAGGTTTCCTGGCTGGAATGTTCTTTGTTGGTGTTCAAAAAGAATTGTGTGCGGTATTATTAATATTCTCCACTAGTATTTCTAAAATACACTCATATACATATAGCACACAAATACAGTATTTACGGACATGCTTGAGAAAACGATGTAACAACACATGCTTTTGTCTTGTTTCAAAATACCATATTCGTATGTTTTAGAGATTATATGAACTTCTCTACGGTAGTGTCATTGCAGTAAACCATGTTCTGTTCGATGTTCCTCTCGTATCTATACGAAGTACGGCTAGTCTATGTGAGATCTCAGGTACAACTATAGAAGAACTTTTTATTGTTGATGGTCAAGGGATGGATGACAAATATGCAGATAGTTCAGCTATCGGATATCCATATTGGAAGCCTATTCGATCAAACTGTTTTTGACCATCTAGTGCAAGAGGTCAACGATCTAAAACCTAACGCTATTATTATTACTGGAGACCTTACGGATGATGGGTTACTCTTCCAATTCAAACGTGCTCAATTTGAAATTGACAAGATTGCATGTCCTAACAAAATCGTTTTGGCAGGAAACCATGATTATCGACATACAGGCTACCTTATTTTCAAGAAATTCTTCCCGTCAAAGCAAGTCTATGAACTAGAAGACGATGTGATAATTACGACACTTGGCACTGCTCGTCCTGACAGAGATGAAGGTGAGGTTGGATATAGACAAAATAAGTGGATGATCGAGACCTTATCTAAATATGATAACAAAACGAAGATTATTGCTATGCACCACCATTTGATAGGCATTCCAGACACTGGCACCGATAAAATTATCATTTTGGACGCAGGTGACACGTTAAGGGCATGTCTAGAATCCAAAGTTGATTTGGTGCTCTGCGGCCATAAACATAGACCTTGGGTCTGGAAATTAGGATCGTTGGAGATTGCGTATGCTGGAACATCATGTTCAACAAGGTTCAGAGGATTTTTCGAGAATGCGTACAATATTGTAGATGTAGACAACGGAAAATCACAAATCGATATCAAGATAGTGGGAGGTAAACGTATGCCTTTATCAGATCTGGTAAGTAAATATAAGCCCCCCGAAATAAGTCTGGCTAATCATTTGTATGACGAAGAACTGCCTACATAATACGGAGAGCAGCACAATTAACGAAAGCAAACAAATATGACGATGCAGGCAGGACGGGTGTTCAGCCCCGATCGCATATAGGAGGAAAATATTATTTGGATTACAGAGTACAAAGACCTATTGACACCACAATGGTTGTTGCCTTAAATGAAGGAATCCTCTCTTCGTAAAGACCGTCTTATTTTCAAAGCATATCTTGAGATTCCTTTCGTTCAACTGTGCATGCTCTGACTCCATTAATAGAATGTGATATGAAGACCTGGTTCTTTATATTGACCACGCATATGCAGGGAGACTAAATTATCCAACACAGGACGATTTTGAAAATAAATTAAGATACAAAGACTGTGTCTTTGTATTATCAGGTACGCAGATCGGCATCACAGATTATGCTACAAACTAGTGGTCAGACTGTGTCTTTGTATTATCAGGTGTGCATAGCGGGGTCCAGGGGGGGAATTGAGGCGGTATACTCAGAGAAGGGTTCCCTACACTATGATGAAAGGATCCTTGCCAATTCTTTTCACAGTCATCGCCGACATATGTTAGGGTTGCTGCGTATGTTTCCTGTCTTACGATTGTCGTTGCTACCATTGCTAACATCGCAAAGGCGATGAATGATGCCAAAACAAGTTTATTGTTTGTCATTAACACTATAATATTCGACTATTCATTTATACGTTATAAAACTTAGGTACACAATTTATATCTACAAATTAATTCTGCAAAGAAAATACATTTTATTTCTTAGTCACATTCTTCAGCACGATTCCTGACACTGCCATGTTCTCCTCCCTCGAATTTAAACGATAGAGAGAACACTGCAACAGATATGCCAATAAAGGTTCCGAATACGCTATTGGTTATAATTATTTCAAAATAAAGCGCAGATTATGATAGAAATAAAAGAAATATTGATATAGAACAATTATTTAATTACCCATATCGACCGAAAAAACCCTAAACTAACTTAATAAGCTAGCAGTCGTTCTTAAAATGGTAGAGGCACGCTATGCTTTCCTCTTTTGAGGTTCTTGTTTTACTACAGACATGTGTTCCTGGCATGACAGTTACTTTACTTCTTGTCTCTCCGCATCTTTCCAGGGTTTAATGTTTGATGGATATCTAAAATTCTTATCGCCGTCATACATACCCTGCTAATTCAGATTATTATTTAATAATCTGAATTAGTTAATAAGCATTATCTACTAATTTTAGAGGCTTGCCGTCATGTACTTCACTTGTTACCTCCAAAGGTAGGATTCTTTTCTTCTTGACATCAACTGCTATTTGTATTTTCACATATCCTTCTCTAACATGGCATTTGTGGAGGATCCGTTCTCCGCTATTAGTTGGTTCGTGTGCCAGTTAAGAGTTGAATTGGGTTTCCGTCTCTTTGCACGCAATGGATTCGATACATATGCTATTCAAGCACAGCATAAATCCTTATTTTCGCATTTGCAACTGTTAGGCTCGTTTAAACATGATGAACATATAATTGCACCGCATCCGACGCAGGTATTATTGAATTTATTACAGCCCCAGTGTTTGCATTCATCCATTGTCACCATTCCAATCAGACCTATAGTTATAATATTCTACCGAGAAAAATTCCAGACATTGACTACGTGCAACGAAGGGTGAGACCGGTATTTCTTCCTCTTTCTTTAAGCTATTTTTTTCCTTTAAGTTTAGATTTAGGTTTGGAACTTTTATTTATCTACAATCGTAAATATAACATTCAAAATATGAGTTAGGCAATGAAGCTAAGTCAACTGTAAACGCTTTTACTTAGTCGCGTATGAAATTCAAGGTACATATACATTGACCAACATGAAAGGAAAAGTAACAATACATAGATATGAAAGTAAGGTTCTCAAATCCAACCCTTTAAGGGACGATTATGTAAGGGATGTTATAATTTACCTTCCTCATGACTATAGTGAAAGTTCTTCTAATGGATACATTGCCGTTTTCGGACTCGTTGGATTTGGAGGCCAAGGAAAAATACTTCTAAATGCAGACCCCTTAGGAGAAAATATCGAAGATAGAATGAATCGCCTGATTTCAGAAAGGAAATGCGGTCCGATGGTCTTGGTGCTGATTGACTGCTTTACTAGATTTGGAGGAAATCAATACATCAATTCATCAGCAACAGGAAGATACGAAGACTATATAATAAATGAAATTGTACCCTTTGTTGATAAAAACTACAATATTTCTGAACACGCGGTTTGGGGAAAGTCCTCAGGCGGGATACGGGATACGGTTCCTTTGTTTTGGGTATGCGACATCCAGAAATATTCCATGCTTTAGCTGATCATTCGGGAGATGCAGCCTTTGAATACTGCTACCTTCCAGATTTTCCAAAAGCCCTTGATGCATTTAGAGAAGCAGGCGGACCGAAGAAATGGCTGGCTAATTTCTGGAAAAAGTCCAATCGCCATGAAAAAAAAGACGGACCTCCTTTGAATGTGTTCGCGATGGCGGCGCACTACTCACCCAATCCAAGATCAAGGGAAATGGGTGCAGATTTACCTTTTGATCTCAAAACAGGTGAGATGCTGCAAAATGTGTGGAATAGATGGCTTTCTTGGGATCCTGTCAGAATGGTCGAAAAATACGACAAGAACCTGAAAAATTTGAAGCTAATATACATTGATTGTGGTACAAAAGATGAATTTAATCTTCACTGGGGCGCTCGGATACTTCACTCCAAACTCCAAAAAATGAATATCAGACATTTTTACGAAGAGTTCGGTGATGGACATATGAATATAAGCTACAGATATGATATTTCGCTCCCAAAAATATTTTCTGCATTGTCGAGAAACACTTCGGACTTACAATCTTAGACTTGTAGTAGCAGCAAAAGAGGTTGAATTTTATGACCGTCTACTCATAGCGAACTCTCGCTAGTATAGACAGGAATACATGATGACGAGAGAAGCCACTAGTCTCTGACCGGTGGTAGTTCACGACCGTCTACTTCGAGTTTAAAATCGAAATGAACCGTGATGTGTCTGGATCAACTAATGACTAGGATATTAGATAGCAGAATTTCCAACTGGCTCATGGAATAATCACTTTTCATATTTCACACTGATATGGCATAAACTCATACTCGGAATATCTTGCATTCATGTCTCTGCAACGATTACCGAATTAAAGAAGGCAGCTTAATCAATTCCGAAAATAGGGTTCCGTCTCTAGGAATTGAGGTAGTGATGCCAAAAGGAAGGAGAAGCGATCGCAGTTTGAACCATGTCATCCATAAGGCAGCAGCAGGCTCCTGATAGTTGGCGATAGACGATGGAAAAATATCGGTAAAAACAATTGATGTCTCTGATATACATCACTGCAAAATATAATTCTCTGCCACGTTCTAAAAAGAAAGAGAAGGATTGTTCTATTGAGCAGGGCCTCTAATCAGACCCGTTGTGTTTGAGGAGCCTTTAATCACACCTGTTGTGTTTGAGGGGTGACCGAACGTAATTCCAGTGCCAGAACCGGTCATGCCATTACGCATCATCATGCCATTACGCATCAACATGGTCGCAATAGAAAGTTGAGCAGAGCTTAATACTTTTCCGTTTCCAGCATCCACTAATACAGTATGGAAGCCATAGTTACTATCTACAATCAACGCTATGTAAACCAGGAATCCATGAGCTACTCCAATTCTCACTGATACAGCATGTGCATTAGCACCCACAGCTTTTTCTGCAACCGTTGCAGCGTTAACTAAACTGACATTCACCCTTGATGCAATGGCTTTGGCTATTAAAGGTGCTAGAGAAACGGAGCCTGTAATATTTGGTGTGGAAGCACCTATCGTCATATTCAATTTATTACTTCCCATCATGCTACCTGTAACGTTGGTCTTCGTCTGTGCTCCTGCATAGTGTATGGATTCAATAGCCGATGCCGACACTCCGACACTGACTATTAACACAGTAACTGTTACCAACACAACTACATTTCTTTTTCTAAAGCATGTTGTATTCATAAGTATCTTTAGTGATATATTTAATCATAAATATAATCGGTTCTGTTGCAAATCCGGGTTTTTGAGACATTGGTTGCTGCAACTAGGGTTCTTTTGTTTCGAGACGGGAGCCATATATACGCATTATGGGTTTCTGCATATAATGGAAGTCCGACTGATTGTCGGTGTGTGTGCTGCTGTCTCACTAGTCATTGGGCTTGTACTATTGGTCACGCTGTTTGGGGGCATCAATTTGACTGAGTATATAACACAACTTGCAGTGGGTTTGACCTTGCTCATCTTAGGCATCATATATTGGACTTTCAGGCCGAAAATCGACCAGTGGCTGGGTTCAGAACCAAGCATTAAAGTTTCATCAAATCAGTGTTGGATACTATTTACACATGCAAAGGGAAATCCAGACATAGATATATTTCAGAATGACCGAAAACATGAGTATAATTCTCGTTCTGAATTACCAGCCTTCGATAAAATGCTTTCTATCGCGAAAAATACAATAGATATGTGTGGATTAGACTTGCGAATAATCGTTCTCTTGACGCTTGTTCATAAGGATATTTGTGTCACGCTTCGCGCTTCTGCTACTCAATCCAAATTCTGAGCATGTAAAAATTCAGTCCAAAAACTTCTTTGGCGCTGAGGATTTGAAACAAACAATAGAGAACTCTCTTAGATTATTATGTAAAGAAAAGGAGAAATTGCCACCAAATAAGAGAAAGAATTTAGTCATAAGAGTCTATGACTATCCGCCACAGAATGGTATAATAGTTATCGACGATGGCTATGATAATGCTTGGATAAAAGTAGAAAAAAGGCCCATAGGAAGCGATTCTAACTCTCGGCCAAGCGATGCATGGTATAAGAGCTATGATGAAGCTCGATATAACCAGTATATCAACGAATACAATCGAGTACCATGAAAGGAGGAAGTTCGACGACCCTCAGGTGTAAAAACACATTATTAATAATATGAGGAAGGCAGAGGATCTGATCTTTTTGAAGTAATAGAATCAGATTGCAAGATAGGTAGCTGATACCGGTAGAATTGCTATAGACAAATTATAGTCCTAGTGGGAGAGTAGCTGGAACGAGAAGTATGCCCTTCCATATCCCAATGGGAGAAGTAGGGGAAAGATCAGCTCGCCATGTATCGTTTACTCAATCTTCATTTTTTTATATCGCGTAACTTTACCATCAATTCGTTAATCATTTTCTGCTGCTCGTAGATTAAAACTAAAAATAAAGCATCTGCCACCAAATTCCCACTCTTGGCATTCACACAACCAGCATATTCATTCTTGATGCATTCACTCAACATTATATGAAAGACGATTCTGTTTTCTTCTCGTAAGACATATTCAAACCCTTTCCATGATTCGATCTCTTCAGCAAGAATATCTTCACCTGAACTCATATCAAGGCTCCGGTGTTTTCTCCATTGAGTGTACCGCGCACACTAGCTAAAATAGCTCGCTTTTTGATATGTACTAATCAGTCTCATTTTCTAAGTCTCTGTCTTGGTCTTCTGTAAGCTGGCCTTTAACGCTGCAAGCAGATCTGTAGTGTCTTCTTTTACTTTTTCAACAGGCTTGGCAATTACTGTTTTGCCCTTTACTTTGGAGTCTATTAGCTTTTCTAATTCTTTAGAATAGGCGTCTGAATATTGGCTGTCAAAGTGTTCGTTTGATAGATTTTCAACCAGTAATTTTCCTAATGATAATTGTTTACTATCTACATTAGCTCGTGATATTCCTTTCAATTTGCCAATTTCATCGACTGGTCTTATTTCGTCTATGTAATGGAGCATATGCATTAGTATGCCTCTTTGATATGGCCGCAGAGCGATAATGTGCTCTTTATCTTTGAAGACTACTTTTCCTATTGCTATCTTTTTGGTAGTACTTTTACAAATAGTGAGTAAGCTTTATTATTCCCTCCCTTATTGTCAGGCGCAACATAGTAACTTTTCTCAATCAAGATTGGATCAAGTTCCTTCTCTTGAATGAATTCTTTGACATCTATTGTGTTTGTTGTTTTGAGTTTAATTTTGTCTAGATCTCCTCTCTCAACTACGACATAGTTATCTTTTGTAATCTCATAACCCTTTTTTATTTCAGAATATGATACTTCTTTTCCTTCTACTGGGCACCATTTTTTATACTGAATTCTGTGACCATTTGCACATAGTTGATTAAAAGAAAATTCTCTTTCTTCAGTAGCCAAATATATACTTTAACAGGGGTATTGACTAACCCAAAGCTTACACTTCCTTTCCACATACTTCTGGAAGGCAAATGATCTTTCAGCTTTACATAAGCTATCGCATTAATATCAGCTATAGAATGATAGCCATTAATCATGTTCTGGAATCCTAATCCTACAATAGTTATTCTTTACCCAACATTCGAATCATCTCGATATTCATCTACAGTCACATCGAGTTGGTCAACATCGATGTCACACACACATTGGTATCATAGTTACCTAAACTCCGAGTTTATGTAACTAGGATCTTATTCGCTGCGACAATTGTGAGGCTACTCGGCCGATTTCGGATGACTATGACTACTGGAAAGGATAGCGTTTATATCGTTTCTAGTTTTTTCTTTTAGGTTGAGATCATTTGGGTGTAAGTTACTGTCATATAATCCCGTCGTTGTGATTAGCACGGAATTATTTCATTACAGTACTTAGTATTTACGGTATAAAATATACTACGAAACTGGCCAAGATAATGGCTGCAACAATCGCTGCTGTCAAGCAGATCCCTTTTTTACTAACTTTTCTGTGTTTGCCATTGTTACTGTCATTCTGGGATTGTGCCAATACTAAGTTATTACTATACATTTCATATAAATGGTAGCCCAGTTATCCTGCTAGGGCCTTTGCCAAATCGAGTGTGACCTTATTTTTTTCGCCCTGCTTCATATTTTGAACGTTGGTACAAATCTGAGCAGCTGACGGTATCACCAAAGTTGCACATATTCTTATAGGGCCACTCTGCACATTGTCAGGAATCGTGATAGGTATGACCAGACTATTTTTTTTAGTTATATCGATATTCGCCGCCACTACAGTATCGTTAACCGATATATTTACCGGTCCATTTTGTGTAACACTCGGAACCAGAGCAATCTTAAATGACCCGTTGCTATCAGATTTAGATCCTGAAGCTACTTGTATAGAATGAGCAGCGGAGTAGGTAGCCATCATTAACACCATTAATAATATCGACAAAACTTGAATTTCTTTTGAAATAAGTACCTTCATATTACGAACGGGTGCCATAATTTGCATTTAAGAACATTGAACTAATTTATTAAACATGGTAGGAAGGTTTGTTTCACCGGTTGCGTCACCTGGCGCTCAGCCTGAGTGACGCGTCTTATTATGAGCTTAATAAACACTAAGCTGTTTGTCACTAATATTGCTAGTAACCTTGTTAAGAATCAACATCTTGGTGTATGCTCAGTAACACCCAGCAGATTAATAATGAGCAGGAAAAAAATAAAGATTCAACTCGAAGATTCTGATGGAGGAAAATATGATTTTGCATTAGAAGGTAATATCTCAAAGACCAAGATTATCAAACTCATCGAAGTTCTAGATCTAATGGAAACAAAGAGTAATGATACCAATTTCGAGAATCCAAAACTCAGAGAAAAGGAAAACTTGACATCCATAGGTTCCAAGATATGGAATGTTGTAGAACAAAAATTCCCTCATACCTCTTTTACTTCGTCTGATATCCTAGAAATCTATGAGGATGATTATCAGGAACCTATTCAGCTTAGCGTGGTCGCAACATATCTATCTAGATATTCTGATAGAGGCAAGCTGTCGAGAAATAAGAGAGGAAAGGAGTGGTTGTACAAAGTAGCTAGAACACCAATACAGGAACAACGGGAACCAACCTACGAACGCCCTCACCCGGTATCCCATGATTTCCGTCCTACCGATATAAATTAAAATCCTAATCCTGACAGAATTGAGTTAAACTGGAGCAGTGAACTCATTATCAAGAGATTCTAATTATAAATTGGGTTTGCGTTCGTTTTGCTATGGCTATTGGGTCTTGGCCTATTTTCTTTCTAATCGCATTATTACTCAATAATAAACACTAAATTGTTACATAGCACAAACGATGATGAAACGAAAAAAATATCCGAATCATCATTTGAGAACAAATCGAAATTCATACTCGTAGGAGAATTCTATCGTGAGGTCTTTTTTTTTGAGGAATTCTGATAATCCAGATAATCGCAGAGAGATTTTATCATCGATCCTATTTTATATATTGAAGGCATAACATCCACATTGACGTCGTTTTCTTCTAGCGCTTTCTGAGTCGACGGGCCGATAGCGACTACTATTACACCAGTGTTTAGTGATGCTCGTAACGATTCGTTCAGACCGTGTTGGGACGCAATTTTGAAAAGTTCCCGCGCAGCTGGTGGGCTCGTAAATGTTATCGCATCTATATGCGCATTGGAAATTTCTTCAATAAGCTTGAGCACTTTGGTCTCTTCAGGAGGGATGTATTTGTATCCCATCGTTTTGAGAATCTCCGAACCATTCTCCTTAAGATCGGTTGAATATGTGTATGTAGACGAATCGAATACATATGCACCTTCCGCTTCAAGCTCGGTCTTTAATTCCAATGAATACGAACCATGCCAGACGATAAAAACTCTTTTCCCCGCTACGCCAAGTCCTTTTAGCAATTGTACTATCCCTGCAGAAGTATTATCCTTAGGCACGATCTTAGTTTTTATCCCGTGCATAGCCAATGCGTCCTTAGGCTTCAAACTTCTAGCAACGACTGTTACTTTCAGCAAAGTTTGAATAAGCTCTTTTTCTATTCCCAAATTCCTCGCTGTAGATATTAGAGAGTAGACGCCAGGTCCAGTCATAAAGACTGCATAATCTACTTTTTCCTTTAATATTTTATATATGAATTGTTCAGCTTCCTCATTTATTCGTTGATTTACTTCGATCCCAATCGTGGGAGCAACATAGGGTATGCCATCAAAGGATCTTATTATACGAGCGAGCTCCGATGCTCGACGACTACCTGTTACTGCGACCACTAAACCAGATAATGACATATCCTGTCCCGATTGCCAAGAACGGTCCTGAAGTCCTTTGTCTTATAAATTCGATCCAACATGAGACTAACTTTCCTTCTCACTGGTTTAGATCTTCACCAGCCAATTTATTTTTATGAACAGTTAAGATTTTGAAAAGTTGTGATATCAAACTCATATCTCCATTGGTACAAGCCAGTCTCCTGCTAACAGCTTTATCCACGAGTTACGCATAGTTCCTAGCTGGGCTGATTCGCCATCTTTGGAAAGACACATGGTATAATGGCTCAGATAAAGCTACCCTTTAATGTACGCATTCAACAAGCTAATCTCTGAAAATAGCAAAGATAGAGAACGGAATAACCGTAATTGTTTCATCCATTGACAATGGAGAGATAATCAAGGGCTATTAAAGTAAAACAGACCTTCCAGCATTCGGCGTAGTCAGCAAGCTCACAAACACTAAAGCGAAGTCAGCGACTCAGTGCATGCAATACGATTTGCCTGACATAAGGGAAAGGGTTTTTTGTAGGAAGCAAAGGAATCTCTTGCGGATAAACAGGTTACGACAGGTCGTGATTATTAATTCTATAGAAAATAATTCTGACAACCCACTCCACTCCATTATTTCAATTTCTTGACGATAAAATGGAATAGATTTCCTTCTCTTCTTGTTTCCAATAGTGATTGCCCAGTTTGATCAGACCATCGTACCATTTCCAAATCCGCAGTTGTATCATCGGACACGAGATGTACAACGTTGCCAATTGTTATTTCTTCCAACAGTTCATCAAGTTTTGCAAGAGTAGCAGAACATTCGACTCCTATCTGAAACATTTCATAGTCTGGAAACGCGCTAAAGCAAATAATATGGTGATTCTGAATGAGAGTAAGCATCTTCTCGTAACAACTTTCTATAGTTTGCAGGTTTTTAATTTCCTCCTCGATGTTTGAAATCTCCAATTTCGCAAACCAGCCTTCAGTATATGGTAAATCGTTTGCCAGTTTCGGTTCATCAATTATCGCATGGTTAATTTCGATAACTCTACCACTTATCGGAGCTCTTATTACACCAAAATATCTTGGACTTTCAACCGTCCCACAACTTTTCCCTCTTTTTATATATGAACCGACCGGACTTAGTTTGATAACGGACACTTTGCCACTAATATATCCTAGGATGCTTGTAATCCCAATGATTGCTTTTCGTTTGTCATGTTGGATGTCAGCCCAAACAAAATTCTCAGTATCATACAAAATATTTTCAGGGAAGATACAATGGTTTATATTCATTTTAAGAGGAGATATTTGACACCAACTTTATTCCTTTATATTGAATTTTATGAAAACACAGCTAGATATCCGTATATTAATATATACGGTAAAACTAACCACGACTTTCGATATCAATATAAATATTAAATCTCTTTATCGTTCGCAGACTGAATTCGACATTCTGCAAACTACGGTAAACTATAAAGTAAATAGTAAGTGCTTGGTATTATGTATCCTTACCTATGAGTGAATTTGCCTTCTTCAGATTCAGAAGTCATAACATGCTAACCAAGGAAGAGGAAGAGCATAAAGAGGAAGTTATCCAATTAACAGAGGAGGTATTGCAGGCCAAAGGTATTCAATGTGATGCTAGGATCTCAAAAATCCCCGAGGACGAATTAAAAGAAATTCTAGAGAAAGTCAGGGAACTTCGTAAAAAGAAGAAAAAGCAATTAGGCACAGAAGTTCTTAAGGATGAGGAGGATAATATATACAACAGGTGATAAAATGGATAACACAACACGATGGATTTCAATGCTTGGCATCGGCACACTATGCTTTGGGATTTCGTTATTCGTACTCAGAATTCCGATACGAACCATTATCGTCTTTTTCATAATTGGCGTACCACTGGTTGCACTTTGGTTGTATGTTGATGCGAAATCAAAGCAACAGAAGAAGATGACTACTGATATTACCACACAAGTATGTATATGTTCAATATGTAAACATGAAGAAGCAAAGAGCTGTTTCCGGGAAAAGTGTGCATGTTGCCTTCTGTCAAAAGGAAAAACTGTTATCGGACATTCCATTAATCCATTGCAGTAGTAGTGATAGAGACCGCTCACTACTTCCACTTATATTGTATAATCCGACTTAGTATTCTTATTTTGGTAAATACATCAATTAAATAAAACGTGATGACGTTAACTGTAAAATGAAATCAGAAAGCTATTTCAGGAGAGGTAAGCGGCCAGATGAATCCCAATCGGAGACAACTTTTATTATGTTGCCTTCAGATGCCAATCCAAGGGGCAATGTTTTTGGTGGTACCATACTAAAGCATGTAGATCTTATCGCAAATCTTGTTGCTAGTAGACATGCAACGCATGCGAACACTGTGACTGCAAGTATTGACAAGATGACTTTTTTAAAACCAGTATATATTGGAAATGCGTTGATTCTTTCTGCGAGGCTTAACTATACTAAAAGATCGTCTATGGAAGTTGAAGTTACAGTACATGCAGAAGATCTTGACAATCGTAAACGAGTTCTAACTGGAACTGCATTTGTTACTGTAGTAGCCCTAAACGATGAAGGAAAACCAACTGAAGTTCCTCCATTGAACTTAGATAGAGAGGGCGATAAAAGGCGTTTCCGTGAAGGTGAATCTAGAATGATAAACAGACTAAAAGTTGCAGGTAGAGTATGATTAGACATCCAATATGATGTTCTATGCCATGAACTTTTGCCGTCTACAATATAATATCATAATATACTATTTTCAATTATCAGTTAAACAGGCTATCTCATGTCTTTCTGTCAGCGCGTAACGATATAAACGTCACAGCATTGCAAGTCTAAAAATGAAACGTTTAACGAAAAGATTTCTGCATAAAAGAGAGTGTCATTCTTAAGAATTTATATCTACTAATTCTGAAGAAAATTGAAATGTAAAGTTACATCATGATGATGTTCTGTATTAGATAAATATCATGGAGGTTTACTATAGTACAAGTAAAACAGTCCGGTGGCAATGGCTGCCGTAGTTAACTTGAGAGAAAAACATGGTCCCCATGAGAATTCATCTTTGAATTTATCATTCATAAATCCATTACCAGGTAATTTCGTAATACAGAGAGACGATCCAAGGGCGTCTTAGAAGGTGGTTGAAAGCTGACTCAGGACTTTTACACTGAACCACATGAATATCTGAGGGATACTATAATCTTAAAGTATAGAGATTGCAAATCTTGTACAAACAGAACTGAATTCACATGTATAAAGTGCGGCTTTTGCTGGAGTTGTCATTGGAAGATGGAGCAGGAGGAAATGATCGAATTATATTATAGATCACTCGCCGGTAAGGGTGTCCGTACGTTTAGGGATCTTGTGGTTCAAGAGAAAAGACAAACTGGGTCATTTCCAACAATAACAAAAGTAATTGACGTATTTGGCGAAGAGGGAGAACCAATTTGCGACTACCGCCGGTGTAATCACAAGTTTTCAGTGCATGGTCTTGGAACACCTGTCTGTCGATGTAGACACCCACATAACACCGGTGCCGGAGTATGAGTCTT